>CAZJJT010000052.1:0-14959 GCA_964546395.1 uncultured Fibrobacterota bacterium | reverse complement strand
CTTGAACCCGTTGATATCCTCGGGTATCTCGGCAGGCACCACCAGTCCGGGCACGTACTCGGCTTCCCACCCGTTCATCTGCATGCGGTACGACAGGTCGAGGTCCTCGGTCAGCGTGTCATGCTGCCACCCGCCGCTCTGCTCGATCGCGCTGCGGCGGAACATGCCGGCTGTCCCGTTGAAATTCATGAACAGCCCGTTCCACGTACGCCCCGCCTGCTCCACCACGAAGTGCCCGTCGATACCCATCGCCTGCCCCCGCGTCAACATCGATGTCGAGCGGTTCAGGTGCGTCCAGCGCGCCTGCACCAACCCCAGCCGAGGGGCATCCTTGAAGAACACCACTGCCTTGCGGAGGAAGTCCGGCGGCGGAACGAAATCGGCATCAAAGATGGCCACCAGCTCAGCATCGGTGCGGCACAGGCCGTTCTGAAGTGCACCGGCCTTGTACCCCCGGCGGTCTTCGCGCCTGACCACCTGCACCCGTACCCCTTCGCGCTGCAGCCGCCCAACCGTCGTGTCTACCACCTGCCGGGTCTCGTCGGTACTGTCATCGAGGACCTGTATCTCATGGCGCGAGCGCGGGTAGTCCATCGCCGCGGCTGCTTCGATTACCCGGGCTGCCACCGTGTGCTCGTTGTACATCGGCAGCTGTGTTACCACCGTGGGGTAGCGGGACTCGTCCTGCTCCCCATCCAGGCCGCGCATCAGCTCGCGCTGGCGGCCGATGCGGGTACGGCGCTTGAGGAACAGCATGGTCATGACATAGCACTGGAGCCCGTAGACGACCAGGACCGCGGATGCGCCTATGTAAGCGGTGCAGACGAGAATGTCGGAGAGAGAGAGCATGTCGTCTTCTCCGCGCCGCCGCGAATATAAATCACCCGGCTTGCCGCACTGTCTCGTCCAGCTCCCGCATCACGTCGCCGAACGCCCCCGGGTCGTCCAGTATCGCGCGCATCGCAGCGTCATCCCAGCCCGACTGTCCAGTCCCGACCGCCTGGCCCGGTCCGCGCAGCCTGAGGTCAAGCTCCGCAATCTCGAAGCCGTCATGGATACCGCAGAACTCCCTCAGCCGCCCGGCTGCCTGCGGGTCGGTGTCGAGTGCGGGCGAGAGCACGAAGCAGTACGAGCGGCGACTGCCCCGTCCCACACGTCCCCGAAGCTGGTGGAGCTGCGACAAACCGAACCGCTCGGCGTTCTCCACCACCATCACGGTCGCCCCCGGCGCGTCCACGCCTACCTCTACCACGCTCGTGGCCACCAGCAACCCCACCTTTCCCGCGGCAAACTGCGACACCGCGGCTTCCTTCTCGTCGGGAGGCTGCTGGCCGTGTACCAGTGCCGTGGCACACTCCGCAAAGACGCCCGTGCGCAGCCGCTGATACGTCGTGAGCACGTCGCGCACCTCTTCCTCCTCTTCGTCAACCGACTCGATACGCGGACTCACCCAGTATGCCTGGCCTCCCGCACGTATCTGTTCGGCCACGAACCGCTCCATGTCCGCCCGTCTTGCCTCGGGGACCACGTGTGTTTCCACCGGAAGGCGGCCGGCAGGCCGGTCGGGGACGGTCACGAGCTGCAGATCACCGTAGATGCTCTGCGCGAGGGTCTGCGGTATCGGCGTGGCTGACATGAGCAGGAAATCGGCTTCCGGGCCCTTCTGCTGCAGTGTGAGCCGTTGCGCCACGCCGAAGCGCTGCTGCTCGTCCACCACGATCATCGCCAGCGCGCTGAACGCCACCCGCGGCTGCAGCAGCGCGTGTGTTCCCACCACGCAGTGCAGCGCCCCGCTGCGGAGCTGTGCGGCGATGCGTTGCTTGTGCGTCGCAGGGGTCGCGCCGGTAAGCAGCTCAACACCGAAGCCCAGGCCCCCGAGCCACGCGCGCAACAGCTCGCAGCTCTGGCGCGCAAGCACCTCCGTCGGCGCCATCCATGCAACCTGCAGACCGCTTGCGAGCGCCGGAAGGCAGGCATAGGCCGCGACCACGGTCTTGCCGCAACCCACGTCTCCCTGCAGGAGACGGTGCATGCGTCGCGGCTCGTACGCATCCGCGAGCAGCACCCGCAGTGCGTCCCGCTGACCAGGTGTCAACGCAAACGGCAGCTGCGCCTCGAAACGTGTCCCCAGTGCGTTGTCCAGGCGCATCGGACGGCCGGGGAGGGAAAACTGGCGGCGCGCGAGGCGCACGTTGACCGCAAGCGTGTACAGCTCTTCGTACCTGAGTCGTGTCCGTGCCGCGTCGAGACCCGCGGTGTCGCGCGGGCGATGGAGTGCTGTCAGGCACTCGCCGAGCGGCGCGAAGCCGTGCCGCTGCTCGAGCCGGGGTGGCAGCGTGGCGGGGAAGCGGACATGGTCGAGGCACCACCCGATCGCCGCGATCAGCGTCTTCTGTCCCACGTTCGCCCGTCGCATGGCCTGCGATACGCGATACACGGGCACGTACGGTTCGCATGGCCGGCCGCTGTCGGCCTCCAGCAGCTCCACCCGGGGATGCACCATCTGCCAGGTCGTGTATCTGCCCACCGTGCCGCTCAGGAGCACGCGACGTCCGAGTGGGAACTGGTCGGCAACATAGGTGCGGGTCCGGAACCAGAGGGCCTCGAGCTTCCCCGTCCCGTCATCAATCAGCACGCGCAGCCGTGAACGCCTCCCGCGTTCCATGCGCGCGCGCGAAACGGTCCCGCACACGGTGCACTCCCTCCCAAGCCAGTCACCGATATCGCGGAGCTCGACAATGGTGGTGCGGTCGATGTAGCGATGGGGGAGGCGGCGCAGAAGGTCGCCCACGCACTCGATCCGCGACTCGTGCAGTGCTGCCACGCGGCGCGGGCCGAACCCGGGCACGCGCTCAAGTGATGAGAGGAAATCGACAGCGGCGCTACTGTCCGGCTGTGCCCGGTGTTCCCCGTTGCGTTCCCCCTGAGATAGAGCTCTGCGCGACTGTCCAGTGCGTGCCATAATTGTTGTACGCTGGGTTCTCCGGGAGCGAGTCGAGCACGATTGCCGCGGAAGAGCCCGGGTTCGGCCACCCGACATCGTTACTCCCCCCGGCATACGCTACCCAGTCCATCACCTCCAGCGACTTGTTCAGCACACTCACCCAGTTGCCGGTGGTGGAAGAGAGGTCCAGCAGCGACAGGGAGGTGTCTGCCCACGGCGAATCGTTGCGGGCAACCACGAAGAACCCGCCCGGCGCCACCGCCACATCCAGAAGATACCGCCTGACTCCGTCCTTCTCCAGCACGAGCGAATCAAACACGAGAGCGGAGGCCGTCGGGTTGTGCAGTTCCACGTACTCGGCGTAGTTGGCAGCGTACATGACTTCCGAGAGTATGAGCGGACCACGCTCCGTGTCCGGCGGCACGCTCGCTCCCATCGACCCTGCCACCACGGTCACCGCTGGCGCCACCACCGTCGCCTCCAGCGCCATTCCGCCGGGTTCCTCGGTAAACGACGCGCTTACGGTGGCGTAGCGGTCGCTGTAGAAGGTGAGTGACATCTCGGAGCGATACAGCGTGTCACCGTCGGGGCCCACACCGGCAATCGCCAGTGTCCCACCGGCCGCATCGGGTACGTAGTCGATTGCCAGGAACACGCGGGTGGCCCGGGCGGTCTGGGCACACAGTGTGTCACCGTCGTACGCGAAACACGCCTGGATCGTCGCCACCGACGTCGGCACGTCGATCAGCTCGATATATATGGATCCGCTCACAGCGTTGAGCCACAGGCTGACCTGGCTGGTCTGGCCAGGCTCGAGATCGACCACCTGCGGGTCGGCACGATGCACCACATGCCCGGACCGATCGACCGTATAGGCATCGACACTCAGGTTGTCCTCGGCGGGCACCGAAGACAGTGTGTCGCTCACCACGGCATCATCGGGCCCCAGCGGCATACTGCTGCGCAGTGTGTCGCCTGCACCGGTAACCACCCGTACCACCAGGCTGTCCCAGGTCGTCTGGGCCGCATCAAGACACTTGGCGGCGGGCTGCACGACACGCGCGCGCACGACCAGTGTCGACGAGCCGGGGGCCGCCGGCTCACCGGTGTCACAACTGCTGAGGGGCAGGGCGATGCCTGCAATGCCGCACCAGCATGCCAACCTGAAGAGCGGTACTCGCATGGGGGGTCCTTTCGCAAGACAGGGTGTATGCATCGTTGAAACGGGGCGCAATATACGGTGACGGTGCAAACGGCGCAAGTGCAGGCTTGTATTGGCTTTCGCCGAGCACGGAGCTATTTTCCCGATTTGGCCTCAACCACACTCCCGTGCTGCGGTCAACCGCAGAGGCCACGGGGGCCGGATCCGGAGCAGCAGGCACATGAGAGACGTGTCACCGCGGGACGTAGAAGAGATCCGCACCGCTGTCTACGAGTACTTCGCTGAAGAGTGCGATATCGACAGGGGCCGACTGAGCGATGACACGAACATCATCGAGGAGCTCGAGGGCGATTCGCTGATGATGCTGTCTCTGCAGGAAGTGTTCCGGAAGAAATACGGTCTCACTATCGAGCTCAAGGCGCTGGGCAAGCACCTGATGAAGAAGCCTGCGAACACAATCGGTGAAGTGATCGAACTCACGACCCGCATTGTCAGGCACGGGGATGACATTCTTTCGGTGGAGCTGTAGCAGCCGGCAACGGCTGCGGGGCTGCGGCACAGACGCAGAGCAGGTCTCGCGGTTTGCCCGTGTTGCTGTCGAACACCCGTGTCCGCTCCCGTTTGTGTTTTCGGCCCGGGAGATATATTACTGCCGGTCTGTGGCGGATCCGGCGGTGGCCCTGTGCGCGTCCTTCTGCTGTAAGGAAGCGTTTTTCAAAGCGTTAGGCGAACCCTACCCGTTCCCCTCCTGCGAGTTTTTCTACGAGGAACACGCATCGGTTCACCGTATCCGTCTTGGCCGTGACCTGCGCAGGGACTGCGGTATCCACAGGGTCCAGGCGCAGGTTCTGTCCCGGGGGACGAGCAGCGCATCCCGGCAGATCGCAGTGACCCTGTTCGTGTACTGATACATCTTCCGCGGTGCAGGAGGCCCACGACCACATATGGCAAGACCACGAGTGGCAGTGACCGGTCTGGGGATGATGAGCGCGCTCGGGCTGGACGTCGAGTCGAGCTGGAAGGGGCTGGTGGAAGGGCGGACGCCCTTCGCGCGGTTCACCCTGTTCGATCCTGAGGGGTTGTCGACCACGTTCGGGGCGCAGCTGCCCGAGGGAGCGGCGGAGGTGTTCGCGCAGCAGGTGAAACCGCGGCGGCGCAAGCAGATGACGCGGGGGACGATGATCACGGTGGCGACGGCGCACATGGCGCTGGCGGATGCCGGGGTGAGCGGCGGCCGTGTCCCTGCCGGCCGGGTTGGGGCGGTGATAGGCTCGACCGGCACCGGCTACGCGCCTCGCTCGCTGGATGTCGATGAGCACCGGATACTGCGCAACATGGCCAGTGCGCCGGCTGCGTGGATCAATCTCCACGAGAAGATCGAGGGGCCGTGCTTCGTGGTGAGCACCGCCTGTTCTTCCGGGACCTACGCACTTGCAGCCGCGATGGGGCTCATCGAGGCGGGGCTCTGCGACGTGGTCGTCGCCGGGGCGGCCGACTCGGCGCTGTCGTTCCTGGATGTGCAGGGGTTCTGTTCGCTGTACGCCCTGGCGGAAGACAACGCCGATCCGGCACGCAGCTCGCGCCCGTTCAGCCGTGACCGGAGCGGGTTCGTGATGGGCGAGGGGGGCGGGATGATGGTGCTGGAGTCGCGGGAGCACGCCCGGGCACGCGGGGCGCGCGTGTATGCCGAGCTGCACCTTCCGGGTCTCTGCGCCGAAAGCTACAACATCGTTTCGCCCGAGCCGGGGGGGCGCGGAATGGCGCGCGCGATGAAAGCGGCTCTCGAGCAGGCCGGTCTCGAGCCCGGCGCAATCGACTATGTCAACGCGCACGGGACCTCGACATCGCTCAACGACGTCTGCGAGACGGCGGCAATCAGGGAAGTGTTCGGGGAGCATGCAACGCGTCTCCCGGTGTCTTCCACCAAGTCCATGACCGGCCACTGTCTCTCGGCGGCGGCAGGGGTGGAAGCGGTGATTGCGGTGAAGGCGCTGGTGGAAGGAGTGATTCCGCCGACGGCCAACCTGACCGACCCCGACCCGGAGTGCGATCTCGACTACGTGCCGCTTGTGCCGCGCACGGCGGAGCTGACGCACGTGATGTCGAATTCGTTCGGGTTCGGCGGCCACAACGGTGTGTGCGTGTTCAGCAGGGCGGGAGCGTTGGCGTGAACGTCTGGATCGCCGGTACGGGGAGTTTCCTTCCTGGAGAGCCGATCCCGTTTCTCGAGGCGCAGGATGTTCTGGGTCGTCTTGACAGGGCCCCACTGCGCATCCGCAAGTGGATCGAGCAGACCACGCCGGTGATGGCCGAGTTGCTGGATGTCAAGTACCTTCACTACGCCATCGACCCGGTTACGCGCGAGTTCACCGAGGACAACATCACCATGTCGGTGAAAGCGGCGCGCGCTGCCATGCAGGCGGCCGGCGTAGGTCCCGGCGACATCGATCTCATCACCTACGGTTCTCCCCACCAGGACCAGATGCCGACTGCGTCGGTGCGCATACAGGAAGCGCTCGGGATCGAGCGCTGCGACGAGTTGTCGCTGCACGCCAACTGCACCTCGGCATACAAGGCGCTGTACTGTGCGCACCAGCTCATGCGTGCCGGCCGCAACCGCACCGCCCTGGTGGTTTCCTCGAACATGGCGTCTTCGGAGCTGCGGGCCGAGTACTACAACCAGGAGAAGGTCGACAAGGAGTCGCTGTTTCTGCGGTGGTTCCTCTGTGACGGGGCCGGGGCGGCCATCCTTACCGCCGGGCCGCGGCGCGGAGCCGCGCTGGAGCTGGAGCATACGTACATCGAGTCGGTGGGCGGGAACCGTCCCTCGTTGATGTACAACCGTCGGCCAGCCTACTGGATGAACCCTGTCGAGGAATACGAGCAGGCCGCTCATCACCTTCGCCAGCATTTTCGCAACGAACTGGCCACGGGTGTGTTCCAGGAGGAGGGCGGGTCGGTGTTTCTGAAAGGGCTCCGGCGCATGCTCGACCAGGCGGGCACGCCGATAGCAACGGTGAGATTGTTCCAGGCCAACCTCCCGGCGAAGCACATCGTGGAAGCGGTGGTCGAGGAACTCGTGACTCTCGGCATCGAGCGCAGCCGATTCTACTCGCGCCTCGACGCTCTCGGGTATAGCGGGCCGCCCATGGTGTTCATCTGCCTCGACCGCATCGCGCGTGAAGAGCGGTTGGGGGATGGCGAGCGGGTGGTGAGCTTCGTCACCGAAGTCAGCAAGTTCATGCAGGCAGGCTATGTTGCGCGATACCACGGTTCTGGCTAGCCTCGGCAGCACGGCGTTCGTGTTCCCCGGCGTGGGCGTGAAGCTCTGCGGGTACGAACGCGAGTTCGCCCAGGCCCACTGGCGCCGCTTCGGGGCGCACCTCACTGAAGCATCGCGCGCCGCGCGGGTCGATCTGGCCGATGCGTTCCGGCAGGGAGCACTCGGTATCCGCGACTCGCGTCCCGACCACTTCTTCACCTACGCCTACTCCTGCGCCATGGTCGACCTGTGCTGCGAACACGGCCTCGCCCCCGATCTCATGGCAGGGTACAGCTTCGGGATCTACGCCGCACTCTACGGCTCGGGGGCGCTGTCGTTCGCCGACGGGCTGGCGGCAATCGGGCGGGCCTACGACCTGATGGACACCGCAAGCCGCGGCCGCGACTACACCATGGCGCTCACGATCGGCCTGGGCGCGGGCGAGATCGACGAAGTCCTGTCATCGGGCTACTTCGACCGGCTCTGCATGGTGAACTCAAACAACGACACCTGCAAGGTGTTTGCCGGTCCGCGGCAGAGCCTCGCGCGGTTCATCGAGGAAGCGCGGCGGCGGGACGCGCTCGACGCGCGGCTGCTCGACGTGAGCATCCCGTATCACCACTCGCGGTTGCTGGACGGTGTGTCGGGGGCGTTCCATGCGTTTCTGCAGACACTCAACTGGAACCCGCCGCTCTGCCCGGTGGTGTCTTCGATAGACCAGGGCCTGCTTACCAGTGCCGAGGAGCTGGTCGACTTCGCCGCGGCCAACCTGTCCACGCCAATCAACTGGGAACGCGTCGCCGCGGCGCTGCACGGCCGCGGGGTCGCGCGCGCGATCGAATGCGGCGCAGGCATCTCGCTGACACAGAACGGACGGTTCATGCCGTTCCACATAGAGTACGTCAATATCAAGACCCTCGGCAGGAAGCTGGGACTGTGAGCATCGATGTGCTGGTGCTGGGATCGGGCACCATGGCCCGCGACATCGGCGCGTGGCTGATCGGCAGAGGCCGCTCGGTCTGCTGGGTGAGCGGGAGTGAAGAGCGGCGGGGTCTGCTGCTGGCATTGGGCCAGAAAGCGCTGCGGCGGCTTGGGAGGGCGGATGCCGGGATGGCAGCTGAGGTGCGGGTGGCGACCGCCGCGCCCGGAACCCTGCGCGCAACAGCACGGCTGGTTATCGAAACCACGACCGAGCAGCGTGACTGCAAACAGCAGGCGATTGCCGGCGTGCAGGAGTGTATCGGCGCCGATACCGTTCTCGTCTCGAACAGCTCATCGATTCTCCCTGGCGCCATCGACACACGTTGCGTCGGCATGCACTTCTTCGCCCCGGTTACGCTGAGCGGTATCGTGGAGATCGTGTTGGAGCAGGGGCGTGATACGACGCTGCTCGAAAGGGCACGGCGTGAAGCAGAGGCGCTGGGACTGGAGTATGTGGTGGAGGATGAACACTCGGCGTTCGCCGCCAACCGCATGCTCCTCGGGCTGCAGAACGAAGCCGCGCTGGCACTCGCGGCGGGTGTCCCGGAGGAAACCATCGACGAGTGTTCCCACGCGGCAGGCATCGGGATCGGTGCGGTGGAGCTGATCCGGCGGGTGGGTGCGGGCACGGTGGGCGCGGCAGTTGATGCGTACCGTACGCGCATGGATTCCCGCCGGGCCGCGGAGCTGGAGCCGCTGGTGGACATGCTTGCCGGCCGACCGCCCGACGTGCAGCCGAAAAGGGCGCGGGAAGTGCCGGGCCCCGAAGAGATTCGCAGGCGCATGGCGTGCGCGCTCGTTGTGGGGGCGCTGCGGTTCGAGACCGAGGGTCTGCTCGGGCGCGCGTCGATCGACGCGCTGTGGCTCTCGGCGCTGGACGCGGGCGAGTCGCTCAGCACGTTGCTTGACAAAGAGGATATCGGTACGCTCGGGGCGACGGCACACAGCCTGTATGAGCAGACCGGTCTGTCGTATTTTGAGCCGCTCGGGCCACTGGCACGGTAGCGCACACGGCACAGTTGGAATGGGGCACATGAGGACAGCGTATCGACGGGACGGGCCGATCGGGCACATCGTGCTCCAGAACCCGCCGAACAACACACTGCCGCACCCGCGGTTCGCCGAGCCTGGAGAACTGCAGGCGTTCCTCGGTGCGGCCGAGCTCAAGGGTGTCGTGGTGTCGGGTGAGGGCAGGCATTTCAGCGCGGGGGCGGATCTCGACACACTGAAGGCGCTTGCGCGCGATCCCGCCGCACTGCAGCAGGCCCTCGATGAGGGTAAGGGGTTGCTGGATATCATACGGTATGCGCCGGTGCCGGTGGTTGCCGCGGTGCGTGGCAGCTGCCTGGGCGCGGGCCTCGAGATCGCCCTCGCATGCCATTTCCGCGTGGCTGCTTCGAGTGCGATGATCGGGTTTCCCGAGTCGGAGTACGGGCTGATACCCGGCATGTCGGGGACGGTCGAGGGAGAGCTGCGGCGGGCGACACGGATTCGGATGGTGCTCAGCGGGGAGATGATTGGGGCGGAGGAAGCGCGGGAGCGGGGGATTGTCGACCGGGTGTGCGCCGCGCCGCAGGTGGAGCGGGAAGCGGAGGCGCTGCTGGCGCAGCTGGTCTCTCGTCGCTCGGCGGCACTGGTGCACGCGGCGATGAACTCGGTACACAACTGTGCCCGCATGGGGCGCAGGGAAGCGCTCCTTGAGGAGAGCAGACTGTTCTGCGAACTGGTGCGCGGGACGGTGGACGGCGGGTAGGGGAGGGGACGCTGGCGGATGTATCACACGGTGGCGCATACGGCAGTGGTGTCGCTCGCGGCTGCGCGCAGACATGCAGCGTGGCGGACACGCGACTTCTCGCGTGCCGAGCAGGAGCACTACCATACCCGCACGCTCCAGAGTGCCGCGGGCGCACTCGCGGCAAAACGTGCCGCGGTTGCCCTGTTCCGGGAGCTCGACCCCGGAGCATGTTTCGCGCCGCGCGACTTCGGGCTCACCCATGGCCGCAACGGCGCTCCGCGCGTCGCCAAGGTGCCGCGCTGCACGCTCGGCAGCAGCCGCGAGGTGCGCGCGCGCCTGAGCGTCTCAATCTCGCACACACGTACCCACGCCTACGGCGTCGCGGCGTACTGCGGCCCGCGAGCAGGGAGCGCCCGTGAGCGCTAGCCCCGTTACCTTCGAGATGAGGGACGGTATCGCGTACGTGTGTCTCAACACGCCGCCGCACAACACGCTCAACGGAGCGTGCTTCGAAGCGCTTCATGCGCTGTGGTTCGGGGAGATTCCGCGGCACGGGCCGGAGGGCGTCGTGGTGCATGGTTCGGGGCGGCACTTTTCCTCGGGAGCAGACCTCGATGAGCTGCGCCGGCTGGTCTCGGGCAACCACGAGAGTTGTCCCACGTTCCTGCAGCGCAATATCGATACGTTCCTCGCGATCGAACAATCCGCGGCGCCGGTGGCGGCCGCCATCAACGGCTGCTGCCTGGGAGCGGGCCTCGAGCTGGCGCTTGCCTGCCACTGCAGGATCGCGACCAGGCACGCCGCACTGGGCCTGCCCGAGAGCACGTTCGGGCTGGTGCCCGGGTGTGGCGGCAGTGTGCGCCTGCCGGCCCTCGTTGGTCGCGGCCCCGCGATGCGGATGGTGCTGGGCGGGCAGAACATGCTGGCCCCGGAAGCCCTGGCGATGGGGTTGGTTGATACCGTTGTTGACAGGCGGGAACTGCTCGCGGCCGCCGAAGCGCTGGTGCGGCGGATGGCCCGGAAACGCGCATGAGAGTACTGCTGGTCAACCCGCCCCGCTCGCCCCACAACGCGATACTGGCGCACGCTCCCGAGGAAGCGAAGCGGTTCATACACAAGAAACTTATCGGTCCCCCGTTGGGGCTGCTGAGTGTCGCGGCCGGGCTGGACAGCCACGACGTGGCCCTGCTCGAGATGAAAGGGGAGTATGACCTCGATCCGCACGCCCCGCCCCCGGGCGAGCTTGCGGTCCGCTGGGTGCGTGAGCACCGGCCCGCGGTCGTGGGCGTGACGGTGATTGCGTCCGAGTTTCCCGCCAGCATGGAGATACTCCGGGCAGTGCGTGCTGTCGACCCGACGATCGTGACTGTCGCGGGCGGTCTGCATGCCACCCTGTGCCCACAGGACTTCGCGCGCGCCGAAGTAGACATCGTGTGCCCGGGACAGTCGGCGCGGGCGTTCCGGGAAGTGGTGGAAGCGCGGGAGGGGGGAAGGCCCGCAGGGGAGGTGCCGGGGGTGTATGTCAACGGCCCACACGGCCTGCGGTTTACCGGCTCGCGCACCGCCGACCCCGACCCGGCCCGCGAGGGGTTCCTGATGCCGCAGCGGGAGCGGCTGGCGCGATGGAAGTCGACCTACCGGGTGGGCGGCGCGCCGCATCCGGTTACCTACCTGTTCACTTCGCTCGGCTGTCCGTACCGCTGCTCGTTCTGCAGTATCTGGCCGCAGTTCGGCGGACGCTACCACCAGCGCGACGTGGAGAGCGTGGTAGCCGAACTCAAGAGCATCGACGACTACCCGATTGTGCGCTTCGCCGACGCCAACACGGTGGTGAACGTGTCGTTCGCGGAACGGCTCCTTGACAGAATAGAGCAGGAGGGTATTCGCAAGGAGTACGTGATGGATCTGCGGGCCGATACCGCGGCGAACCACCCGAAGCTCATCGAGCGGCTGGCCCGGGCCGGGCTGAAAGTGGTTATCTGCGGATTCGAGTCGTTCCGCAACGAAGACCTCGAGCGGTACCACAAGTCGGCGGATGCCGCGCTGGTATCGCAAGCCATCGAGGTGCTCCATGCCAACGGCATTTCGATCCGCGGCAACTACGTCATTCCCCCCGACTACGGTCGCGACGATTTCGAGGCGCTCGCGGCGTATGCCGATGCGCACCGGGTGAGCTTCGCCGGCTACACCATTCTCACACCCATGCCCGGCACCCGGTTGTACTACGACACCGTGCACGACATCGTCGACTTCGACCTCGCCAAGTACAACTTCTTCAACTGCGTACTCCGCACGCGCCTTCCGCTCGATGAGTTCTACGCATCGATGGCCCGGTTGTGGCCGATCAAGAGGGGCCTGGAAGTGATCTAGGGTGCAGGTTCCTGCGGGGGAGGGCGCCACGCCCCTCCCCGGCGCGCGGCCACGCACCACGCGGGTCGCCACCTCCGTAGCGCCACCGCCATGGAGTGCCTGGCGTCCATTCCGCCTCGTTCCATTATGGAACACACCATCGTATCAGCTTAAGACACTATCATGTAGTGGATTACGGAAGTTTGGGTTCTGGGGTGTGTCGGGGGGTTGGCATGGTGGTTGCATGAGTATGGGGGCAGAAGGGCGAGAGCACAAAGGCCCTGAGTAGAACGCAACCAACCAAACCAAGGAGGTGTACCATGTTGAGTCTCACTACCTACCGCCGTCCCGCAACTGCGTTGAGCGACTGGGTCGACAGTTTCCTGGACACTGAGTTCCGGGGGTGGCCGTCACGGGCGGTTGAGAGCTGGGCTCCGCGAGTGGACATCGTGGAGGAGAAGAACGCCTACCGCCTCCATGCTGACCTGCCGGGGATGAGCAAGGATGACATCAAGGTGTCGGTGGAGAACGGCGTGTTGACGTTGAGCGGGGAGCGCAAGGCAGAGAAGAAGGAGCGGAAGGACGACAGCTACGAGTACTTCGAGAGGAGTTACGGTTCGTTCACCCGTTCGTTCAACCTGCCGGAGCATGTCGATGCCAACGCGATCAAGGCGGGCTACCACGACGGCGTGCTGGAGCTGGAGCTGCCGAAGACCGAGAAGGCGCTGCCGAAGCAGATTGAGGTGAAGGTGAACTGAGCCCGCGCGCGAGTGCGGAACACACGGGCCGGGGCAACCCGGCCCCTGCGTTTTCCGGGGGGAGCGGACCAACGGGTCTACCCGCCCGGCGAAGAGTGAGGCGTGTTTCGGCGCACCTGTGCACCACCGAGGATATCCGCGAGTTTCACCCGCTCCTCCGATGAGTGCACCTGCCCGGTCAGGCGGCAGTAGGCCAGGTTCAGACGGGCCAGGTTGCCGGTGATCCGGTCGGCATCCAGCACGAGCGACCCGTCGAGTGTGTCGATGTCGCGCGCCATGAAATTCATGGGGCAGCTCGGCATGATGCCTGCTCCGCGATGGCGGACGGGTACGCCGTGGGTGCGGCAGATGACTGGCCGGGCGGGATAGATTGAACACTCGCGGTGCAGCAGCAGCGGACACATTTCGCTGTCGATGGCCGGGGCGCCCGCGCGCGTGCCCGGCGGGCACTGGCCGATCCGCTCGACGACTTCCGGGTGGTCCGAGAGGTACTCGCGCACGACGTGCGCTTCCAGTGCGGTGACTGTGGTCAGCGTGCAGCAGGTCGCGCAGCCCGGCCCGCACTGCATGTTCTGCTTCTGCGCCTTGTGCACCTTCGCGAAAAACCCGTCGCACCACCGGCACAGCGTGGCATAGGCGTCGAGCACCTTCTGAAGGCGCTCGGCGTCACGGGGTTGCGGGGACGGTGGCTGCATGGGGGCGAAGATACTGTCGGGACCCCTCAGCCCAGCACCCAGCGGTACACCGCACCGCCGTCGGTGGCCACGAAGCCTGTCGGGCCGGTGCTCCAGCAGGTCGAGACTGTCGGGCCCGCCGCGGTCCGCCCCAGTACGAGTGGTGCACCCACGAACGGTGGTTCCGCGTGGATGGGCATGGCCACGAATGCGGGCTGCCGCTCGTCGTCGGTCTCGTCGCGGAACACCACCCACCTCCCGTCGGGCGAGAACTCGAACCCTGAGCAGTACAGTCCATCGCGGTTGATACCCGCAACCGGCAGCGGCACAATCCGTGGCTCCTCACCACCCCAGACCGCCAGGTGTACCACGTATCGCTCGTTGCGCAGCGGACTGCGGTCGACAAGCAACGCGAACGGGAGTGAGGGGTGGACGGCAATCCCGCACAACAGACGAATCTGTTCCCTCTTCTGGTTGAACAGATCGCACAACGGGTGCTCGCGCGGCTGCAGACCGCGTTCGGCGGCTCGGCCGCCGCGCCCATCTCCGTGCCGCCGGAACCGGCGCGCCATCGCATCGTCGCCACCCATTCCGAACCGGCGTCCGACTATCTGCGCTACTGGAACGCACGCAATCCGTTGCGGCCGCCGCGGGTCGTGCTGAATGCCGGCGACGTCGTTTCCGACCGGATGATGATGCCGCGCGAGCAACTGATCCGGACCGATTATTTCAACGAATTCCTGCTGCCCGCCGACCTGTCGCACCTGATGGCGGTGAAGCTCGCCCGCTCGCCGGACAGCAACATCGCCATCAACGTCATGCGCGGCGCGCGCCAGGACGGGTTCTCGGCGCAGGACCTCGGCATCGCCCGGCGCCTCGCCGGGCATCTGCTGACCGCCGTCCGCCTGGCCGCCCGGCTGCCGGAGCATGGCCTGGCGCCGGCGGCGAGCGTCGATGTGCTGGATCACCTCACCTCCGGCACCGCGCTGGTCGGACGGGATGCGAAGGTGCTGCACCTCAACGCCACCGCCGCCGCCATGCTGGCGCGGCGCGATGGGCTCGATCTGCAAGGCGGCCGGCTGAGCGCCATGCGG
>CAZJJT010000051.1:0-15008 GCA_964546395.1 uncultured Fibrobacterota bacterium | reverse complement strand
ATGCGGCGGTGCTGCTCACGCGCGTTGTCAGCAAGCCCGGTCCCACCCGCGTGTGCGTCGACTTGGGACTGAAGTCAGTGGCGTCGGAAATGCCTGTGCCGAGGATCCGGTTCCTCGACATGGACGAACCGACGTTCACAACACAGAGCGAGGAACACCTCGTGTTCGAAACGCCTCGCGCCGACGTGCTCAGCGTGGGAGACGTTCTGTATGCGGTCCCGCGCCATATCTGCCCGACAGTGTCACTGCACGAGGAACTCGTGGTGGTGGAAGACAACCGCGCCGGTGCGCGTTGGAGCGTTGTGGCGCGCAGCCGGCGCCTTACCATCTAGACACACACCGGAACATCAGCCTGGAGGAGCGTAACGACATGGCATCACGAATCGACCGGGATCGACTCATGGCTTACTGCCGGATCCCGCTGGAGAAGCTGGAGAACCATCCCGACTCGCGTGTCACGCTCAAGATCTTCGATCCGCTCGAGGGGCTCTATGTGCATGCGGCCAACATGATGGCAGACGAGGTGATCGCGAACAACAAAGCGGGGAGACGCACGCGCTGGGTCCTGCCGGCCGGCCCGAACGCGCAGTACGAGCACTTCGCCGAGAGGGTCAACGCCGAGCGCATCAGCCTGCAGAACGTCTACGTGTTCCTCATGGACGAAGTGCTCGATTTCAACTGCCGCCCCTACCCCATCGACCACCCGTTCTTCAGCGCCGAGGGACGGTTCAACAGGAAGTTCTACGACCTGATCGCACCGGAACTCAACGTCCCGCATGAACAGCGCTTCATCCCGCGCTACAACGACCTCGAGACGTGTGACGCGAAGATAGCAGAACTGGGTGGTCTCGACACCGTATTCGGGGGTATGGGGTTTCGCGGGCTCGTCGCGTTCTGCGAACCGGACTACTCGCCGTGGTTCACAGTTACCGAGGAAGACTACTGCAACATGCTGACGCGTATCTGGCCGATCAACCCGGACACCACGATCGCAACCGCCGAACGAAGCTACGGCGGCCTGACACATCATCTGCCACGACTGAGTGTCACCATCGGCATGAAATCAATGCTCACGGCGAAGCGTGCGGTGTTCCTGTGCGCAACCGGGGCCTGGAAGCGGGCTGCGGTACGGATGCTGATGTTCCACGAGCCGACGGTGGAGTATCCGGCTACACTGTTCACCGGCAACGTTGGGGAAGTGGTCCTGCTGACCGACCCCGGCACCGCTGCGCCGCCGTTGCCCACACTCGGGTAGAAAGACTCACATGGGCTCCACTCCCGACATCGTTGTGCTCGGCGCCCATGGGAGCGGCGGCAACATGGTCACGATCGATCATGTTCCTGCTCCCGGCGAATCGATCATCGCGCGCGACTACCGCGTGTTCAAGGACGGGGGCAAGGGGGCACACCAGGCCATGGTTGCCTGCCGCCTCGGAGCGACAGCTGCGTTTATCGGCAAGATGCCTGTCGGGCCGCGCAGCGACACTGCCGTGCAGTGGCTCGTGGACGATGGGGTGAACGTGGAGCACCTGCTGCGTGAAGGGGACGAGCCGGCCCATGCCGGGCTGATCATGATCGACCGTGACCGGGTAAGCACGATCGTCAGTATCCCCGGCCAGCGGCACCTGCTCACGCTGGCGGAGTCGCAGGGCGCCATCCGCGGCTTCACGGGAGCTGCCGTGTTCGTCACCGGATTCGAAATTCCAGTGGCAACTGCGCTGGGAGGGGCCCGACTCGCCAGACAGCTCGGCATGCTTACCCTGCTTAATCCCTCACCCATCGCACTCGAGCCGCTCGGCACACTCGACTACATCGATGTGCTCGTGCCCAACGAGGCGGAAGCGAGCGCGCTGGCGGGAGCCGGCATGCGTGACGAGGTCCCCCCGCTGCAGCTGGCTGCCATGATCCGTGAGCGGTACGCGGTGGGCACGGTTGTCATCACCCTCGGGGCCGGTGGTGCCTGCGCCTGCGACGGCGAGCGCACCTGGTTTGTTCCGCCGGTGGCAGTCGATGCTGTGTGCACCACGGGTGCGGGCGACACGTTCCTGGGAACACTTGCGTGGGCGCTGGCGAAGGGCCGGCCCATGCAGGAAGCCCTGCACTACGGCAACTGCGCCGCGGCAGTGTCGGTCTCCCGTGACGGGACCATCGATTCGTTCCCCACGCTCAGTGATGTGGAGCAGCTTGTTCGTACGCACCAGGCACCCATGACCGGATGAGGACACACATGGCACAGAACGCACTTCGTATCGGGGGTATCGGCACCGGCGTCATCTTCAACCATGCGCATCTCCCCGCACTGATCCGCTGCAATGAAGTGGAACTGGTGGGGATCTACGACCGCAACCCCGAAGCGGCCGAGCGCACGGTCCGACACCACGCGCAGTTGCTCAGGGAGTTCCGCGACAACGGCGAGGAGCTTGCCGCAGTGGCCGGCGAGCTGCGCGTGTTCGGATCCGCCGAAGAGCTGTACCGTGCGGTTGACGCGGTCACGGTGTGCACGCACCCCCGCTACCACCCGGTGTACTCGGTGGCGGCCATGGAAGCCGGGTGCCACGTCATGAGTGAGAAGCCGATGGCCCGGACGTGGCTCGAAGCCGACCACGTGCACCAGGTGGCGCAGAAGACCGGCAAACTGTTCCAACTCAACGACGACAACGTCTGGCTCGAACGGTTCCGCCGGCTCCGCAACATCGTCGAGAGCAACATGGTGGGCCCGGTACAGCACATGTGGATCTCGCGCGGCTCGCATGGACTCGAGGGTCCGGTGTTCGGCTCATGGTTCTGGGACCGTATCGAGTCCGGCGGCGGCTGTATCCTCGACTACGGCGCGCACGCCATGACCGCGGTGCTCTTCGTGCTGGGCTTCGACAAGGAACCCGCCGAGATCCGCTCCCTCGGAATCCGGAACATGTTCCGCACCCGCAACGTCGGCGGTCGCTACATGGAAGTGGACAACGACGACAACGCGCAGTTCAAGGTTCGCCTTGTCGACCCGAACACCGGCGACTGGCAGAACGTCATCGTCGAAGCAACCTGGAGCGGGCCGCATCTTGGTCGCGGCTCAAGCCTGATGGGGAACGGTGACGTGAACGGGTACCTGGAGGTCGAGTGTGCTGAAGGAACGATCACGGCCGCCAACGACCCGAAGGACAACGGCACCGACTACTTCGTCGTGCGCCACCGCGCGTTTGGCGAACGCATCGTCCCGTTCAAGTACGCTGCCGGTGAAACGGCCTCGTTCCAGGCCGAAGTGCTGAACTTCGCGCTATCGGTCAGGGCCAACGCCAGGCCGATCATCTCCACCGCGGAAGGGGTGAAGGTGATGAGTGTCCTGAACGCTGCCGCGCTGTCTGAGTTGCGCGGCCGGGTCACGGTTACGATCGAGGATCTCAGGTCGTTCAGCACGGCCATTGCCGCAGGCACGCCCGACATCTGGGAAGCGGCAACGGCAATCACCGACCAGCTCACATCGGTAAGCAAGAGGAGATGAGGTCATGCATGTGGGAGTACTGGACAGCGTTCTGAAACAGCCCTGGGACACACTGTACGGATCGGCCGCGGCACTCGGTCTCGACGGAGTCGAGCTCGGCGTGTTCGACCAGTACGCGTCGAGCGCGTTGTGGAACAGCCAGGGTCGGGCGCAGCTTCGCAAGCATTCCGCCAGAACCGGCGTGGTCACCTGCTCGGTCTGTGTCCACACGTTCTGGCTCCACAGCTTCGCGCACCCCGACGAGTCCGAGCGGAGCCTTGCCCGACAGATCTGTCTCGAGGCGATTGCGGCGGCAAGTGGTGTCGGCGCACGCAACATTCTCGTGCCGTTGACCAACCCGAAAGGCGTCGCTGGGCTCGAGGAAGCACGGGACCGGTGGGCAGAGGGGATCTGCACCTGCGCCCCGTCGGCGGCGAAGGCTGGCGTGGTGTTGTGCCTGGAGAATGTCAACCAGGCCTTTGCGAACAGGGCCAAGGACATTGCCGTGCTGGTGGACGCCATCGCCTCACCCGCAGTGAGAGTCTACTTCGATGCAGCCAACGCCGTGAAGAGCGGGCTCGACCCGGTGCGCGAGATTGGTGTGCTCGGGCAGCGCATTGCGCAGGTCCACGTGAAGGAATTCGGCGGGGCGCTTCTGGGCGAAGGCACGGTGCCCTGGGCGGACGTGATACCGGCTCTTCGTGGCGTGGGCTATGGCGGTTGGCTGGTCTTCGAAACAGCTTCAACCGATGATCCCATGGATGCGGCACGGAAGAACGCGGCACACCTGAGCAGCATCCTCGCAGCATAGCCACAGGAGGCAGCCATGCCAAGACGACTTGCGGTAGTCGGCGACGGGGAAGTGGGAGTCATCGAGTACCAGGAGGCCCCTGTCGAGGGCAACATGGTACTGGTCAGGACCGAGTTGGCCTCGGGCAAGCATGGCACGACGACGGCGATGTTCGACGGCGCGGTGTTCAGAGGCCAGACGTTCGATCAGCAGATGCGGCTTTTTGTCGAGAGCCCGCCTGAGTCGGCCAGAAAGGAGGAACGGAAAAGCCAGCCTGGCAGCACCGGTACCATGGGCGCCGGCAAGGTGATCGAGGTGGGAAGCGAGGTCAGGCGGTGGAAGAAGGGGGACCGCGTGTTCGGCCCCATGGATGTGCGCGAGACCAATCTTGTGCACGAGGACAGGCTTTACGAGCTGGGAGATCTGGATCCGCGGTTGGCGCTCTGCGCCGAACCGGCGTACGTGTCGTTCCACTGTGTTCGCGAGTCCAATGTCCGCTACGGCGACAGCGTTGCAGTCATCGGTCTCGGGGCAATCGGCCTGCTGGCGGTCCGCATCGCCCGTGAAGCAGGGGCCGAGCACGTGTTCGCCGTCGACCTGTACGAGAAGCGAAGGGCGTGGGCGCTGCAGAACGGTGCCGACGCGGCGTTCGACCCGCGCGAGGGCGACCCGGCTGTCGCGGTCCACCGGGCCACCGGCAACCGGGGCGTGGACGTGGCGATCGAGGTGTCGGGATCGTATGCGGCGCTCAACACCGCCATGCGTTGCGCCCGCCTGTGCGGCACAGTATGTTCTGCAGGGTTCTACCAGGGCGAAGCGAAGGCGATGCACATGGGACGCGAGTGGCACCACAACCGTCTGAACATGATCGTGCCGCACGGTTGCGGTTGGGGACACCCGCCGCGCGACTACCCGGGATGGGACAACAAGCGCGCGTATGACACGATCGTGAGCATGATGAGAAAAGAGCGGATGAACGCGCACGGCCTTCTCGACCCCGTGGTGTCGCTCGACGAGGCGCCGGGAGTGTGGCGCCAGATAGTACAGGACCCCGCGAAGGTCATCAAGTTCGCCGTCCGGTTCTGAAACCACCACCGCACGAGGAGTCGCGTGCCAATGAACGTACTGCTGATTTCGCTCGACACCACCTGCGCGTCGCATCTTGGCTGCTATGGCCACCAGTTCGACACGTCCCCCAACATCGACCGTCTCGCCTCGCAGAGTGTGCTGTTCGAACGCTGCTACGCCACCGATGTGCCGACGCCTCCGTCATACACAGCCATGCTCTCGGGACGGTTCGGTGTGCACAACGGCATCTTCGGATTCCAACCTGCTGACTCCTATCAGCGCGGTGCACCCATGCTCCAGGAAGTCCTTGCGAAGGCCGGGTACCGCACGTGTGCGCTGAGCAACCTGTTCTACGTATGCCCGTGGCTGCTCCCCGGCTGGTGCGACATCATGCCTCCGGGACTCCGGTTCCAGAAGGGCACGGCGCCAGGCGTAACCGACGAAGCGCTGGCATGGCTGAAGCGTCGCGATGATCAGCCATTCTTCCTGTTTGCCCACTACTGGGAGCCACACCAGCCGTACACCAAGGCGCCCGAGAAGCACCGGAAGCTGTTCCCGACGAAGCAGTACGAGGCAGCCGCACCGTCCATGCGCCTGATAGAGCAGAACCCCGTGATGGCCGGGTTCTACCGGCGCTACCACGAGATCGGCGAAGGTGACGGTTCCATGTCGCCGGCGGAAGTGATGGCCCGGTACGACAGCCAGATCCACTTCGTGGACGAGCACGTGGGTCGGCTGCTCGAAGGACTTCACGAGATGGGGCACGACAAGGACACGCTGCTCATCCTTACCAGCGACCACGGCGAAGCGTTCGGTGAGTATGGAACGTTCGACCACATGACCTGCTACGAGAACATCGCCCACGTGCCGCTGCTGATGCGACTGCCGGGAACACTGCCTGCCGGGACGCGCGTGAGCGGGCTGGTGACCGGTGCGGACATCATGCCTACCGCCCTCGACGCGGCGGGCATGGAGGTCCCCGCGGGAGTGGACGCGACCAGCCTGATACCGGTGATGACGGCCGGGGCCGCGACGCCCTACCCCTGTGTGGTCACTGACTGTAACGCATTGGTGACACAACGGATGATTGTGGAAGGCCACTGGGGATTGGTGCATACAATCAACCGCACCGCCATGACCCACCTGAAAACGTGGGAGCTGTTCGATCTGGATGGCGACTGCGAGAAGGACCTCTCGGCCGAGCAGCCGGACCGGGTACAGGCGATGAAACAGAAGCTCGAGGAATGGCTCGAGGAGCAGCTGCGCGGTGAGCCCGATCCGCTGGTGTGTGCGGGACGGGATGGCGGCTGGGCTGTCGGCCACGGCCACGTGGTCTGGTCAGTACTCGAGCACCTCGAGGAAGCCGTCAAGGACCCGAACCTGTGGCCCACGTTCCGTCGCCACCACGGCGGCGCCGTCAGCATGGCCGCAACGATGAAAGCGGTGCTGGGGCGCGGCACGTAGCGCTCGGGCCTGCCGCCGATTCAGCGCGTGTCGGCAACGGCGCATGCCCGCCATAGTTGCCCCCCGCTGCCCGAGCGTGCGCGTAGCAGGTATGAGCCTGGGCCCGGCAGCTGGTACCGCACGTGGCCTCCCTCGGTCTGCAGGACCCCCGCACGAGTGCCGTTCAGCAGCAGGATCTCGAGCGTGATGGGGCCCGCGCTCCGCAGCGAGAGCATGCCCCCGCCGTCCATCGCGAACTGCATGCCGCCACGCACCGCGCGCGCCCGCTCGGCCATACCGTTCGCACGCTGGATAGCAAACGTGTCCTTGGCACCGAACCCTGGCTCCTGGTACTGGTGGATCCACAGGATGACACTGTTGTTGTCGACGCTCGGCACGGCCCACGTGAAGTCGCCCCACTGAGCCATGGCCGTGGTGATCCCGCCCTCCGGATTGAGCTTGATCCACGTCTCTTCACCGTCGAGTGAATAGAGGATTTCCACGTTGCTGACCAGGTTGGTACCCCACTGAATCTGCACCGTATCCTCGGTAATCACCTGGCCGCGCGCCGGACTGGTGATGCTCACCGACGGGAGCCCGTAGACCACAACACCTGCCGTGTTGGAATACGACGAGTATGAGCTGTTGCGCACGGCACGCACGCGGTACTCGAACGTACCGGTGTCGCTGTCCGCGTCAGTGTAGCTCGTGGCGTTTGCCGCTGGGGTGGCTATTTCGCTCCATGGGCCTCCGCCCGTTCTGCGCTCAACCGAGTAGCCGGTCTCGTTGGTGGCATTGTCAGTCCAACTCAACGCAACGTCACGGGCAGTGGCGCCGCCCACAACTGCCTCGAGTGCTGTAGGTGCGGCAATCCCCGTTCCCACCGTGAGCATGACTGTATACTGGGCCGAGTTGAGCGCGCCCCCGCCCGAGACAGTAACCGTTGTGCTGTAGCTCCCGTCACCAAGCCCGCTGGCGTCCACCGTGTTGGCAATGGTCTGCGTGTTGCCGCCGCTTCCCTGCACCGTAACCGCGAGCCACGACACCGCCGGCGACACCGCGGCGTCCACCTTTGCCAGTGTACCCGAGCCCGTGTTCGTCACGGTCACGTTCTGGGCGGCACCGCCCGCCGCGAAGTTCAGTATGGCGTGGTTCAGCGAGATCTCGGGCGTGGTCGCCGTGGGCGACGGGAGCGGCCCGAGCCATCCCCCGCCGACACGGATCAGGTACTTGTTCGACACCATGGAAAGGTAGCTCTGCGGCACCTCTGTGAACGCCCCCGTCTTCCAGTTCTGCATGAACGCGTGCATGTTGGAGGTGTCTGAACTGCTGGCGAACGTGATGTAGTCGTTGGCGTTCGGAACATAGCCGGCCTGACCCGTTGAGATCTCACCGAGGTTGCCAATCGACGGGCCCATCGTGTAGTAGAGCAGCGAGTCCCTCTCGAAATCGTACACATCCCAGGCCCGGTGGCTTCGTCCGCCAGCCAGCGAGAGGATCACCACGTGCTGCCCGTCACGAGACATCAGCCACCCATGCCCCCAGATATGCGTGAACCGCCTGGTGTAGCTGGTCCAGTCGCTGCTGAACCGCAACAGCACGTTGGCGCCATGGAACGGGTCATCCTCGCGGTACGTCCACATCACCGCCTTGAGACCGTCAGACGAGTACCATGCGCCCTGATCGTAGCCCGTAATGGTGTCCCCGGCGATACTGCCGACCGCCGAATCGTTGTAGATACGCGTTGCCGTGCGTGTGGTCAGGCTGTACCGGAAGATGTGCCCCCGACCGTCGTTGTGATAGATGGCGTCGGTGTTCCACGTCAGGTACCCATAGCCCAGGCCGCCCTGCGTGTAGGAGTAGCCGGTATGCACGAGATTGTTGCCGTCGTTGTCCACGTAGCACAGTTCGTTGCTGCGCACGAACGCCACCTTCTTCCCGTCAGGCGAGAACACCGGACGGTCAACCCCGCTGCTGGAGAGATTGGTGTAGGCACCGGTCTCGATATTCACCACCCTGAGTCCGGGCGAATTCCACGGGCTGAAGATGAGAATGTGGCCGGCGAAGCCGTAGGCGGCCGACACGAGTGCGGCCGCGAGGAGTGCTGTGAACGTACACGTGCGCAGTTTCATGGTTCCCCCCCTTGGTGTCGGTGCCTGCAGGTGTGATCGTTGCGACTGTCCCCTGCCACAGTGTACCATCCCGGCTGCCGAGGCGCTCCCTCTCGCTCTCCAGTACACGCCATATTGATTAATTGATTCAGTATATTCCGCGCATGCGGCAGCCCACCATGTTCCGCGTGCGCCTGCAGGCGTTTCTGCGGGAGACGATCGACAGACTCGCATCGTCCGGGGCCTCACGTTTGCCGCCGCTTCGGGTGCTTGCCACGCGGGCTGGCGTGTCCTATCCCACGATGCAGCGCGCTGTTGCCGCCCTGGTGCGCAGCAGCGCCCTCTCCTCGCGACAGGGCTCGGGGGTGCGTCTCGGCTCACCTGCAGACCCCGTGCCGCCGTCCGCCTCTTCACTCGCCGGCGGCGTCGGCCCGGGTCGGCTGCTCGAAACACAGGTACTGAGCGGGCACTGGGAACCGGGCCGGCTCCTGCCCCCCCGCAAACAGCTGCAGGCGCAGTTCGGCATGTCCGCGCGCGCCCTTCGCGCAGCACTGCAGGAACTGGCCGCCAACGGGTACGCCGCGCCCTGGAGACGGGGGTACCGCGTGGTTCCGTTTGCCGGCCACACCGGTGCGCGTGTGGTGGCCCTGGTGCTGCGCGGCGGTCCCGACAACGAGGTGGTCTACCCGTCGTCACGCACCGAAGACATGCTGCGCAGTCTGGAAGTGGAGTGCACTCGTGCCGGGGTCCGTCTGGTCCTGATCACTGCCGACACGATCAGCGGACGCTGGGGGTTCCCGGGGAGCGGCAGCGCGGTGCTGTTCCGACCGTCAACCGTCCCTGGACTCCAGGGCTATCTGGTCTGGACTGCGGCCGTGGACGACCGGATGCTGGCACACCTCGCCACCCTGCTGCGACCGACCACGTACCCGGTCGCAGTGCTTGACGAAGGCAACGCGCGGTCGCCCCTTGCCGGCCTGCTCCCCTACCCTGCGTATTTCTTCGCCCTGTCCCGTACGCCCGAGCATGGTCGGCAAGTCGGTCGGATGCTCGTTCGCCAGGGCCACCGCCGGGTGGCCTGGCTGTCGGTGGCGCCTGACTCCTACTGGGCTACGGTGCGCCACGCCGGGCTCTGCCGAGCGTTCGAATCCGCCGGAATGGGCGAAGCGGTCGTGTCCGTCGAAGGGGCTGCCGCCGATATGCCCACCGGTGCATCTGAGGAACTGGCGCTCTTCGTCCGCGATCTCGACCGACGCGCCGCCAGTCGCCACCGACCGCGTTTCGAGTCGGTAACACGCATGTTCCACGAAGACTACGAGACGCTGCGCGTGATGAGCGAGCGGCGGGCACGCGCCAACCGCTACGCGCCGTTCTTCGACACCGCACGCCGGCTCTCCCGGGAGAACCAGTGCACTGCCTGGGTGGCGGCATCAGATGATCTGGCTCTCGGCGCGCTCGGGTACCTGCGCGCCCGCGGTATCCGTGTCCCCCGCGATCTCGCGGTCGTGGGCTTCGATGACAGCCGTGAGGCAACCGAACACGCACTTACGAGCTACAATTTCAGCGCTGCGGCGTACATGCACGCCATGCTCCGCTGCGTCCTGGGAGCAGCACCGTCGTTGTCCGGTCGGCCCGATGCTGCACCGACTTCGTTCGAGGGCTTCGTGGTGGAACGCGGCACGACGGCGGTACGCACGCTGTCCCGGTCTACGTCAGCGACTTGACAAACGCGATACGCTCCGTATCGGAGTCGCCGCCGGCATACTCGTAGAGGTCCCAGGTCTGCTCGACACGCATCACTTCGCCGGGCTGCAGCGTGCGGTACGGGCCATGGGTCTCCAGTTCGAGCAGTGATTCGCCCGAGCGGTTCACCATGTTGTACAACTCGACCAGGGCCTGCTCGGGGTGGACACGCTTGCGCGCGACCGTGTCGAAACGGATGCGCAGCACATCGCTGCCGCAGAACGCGGCCATTTCGCCGCGTGGCGGGTGCAGGAACGCCTTGCCGTAGCGCAGCACTGCACCGTCAACAGGCGCTTCAGGCAAGAACGTGAAACAGCCGTCCACGATGCTGTGCGCCATGGGCTCCGCCCGTCTGCCGTGACCGGTCTGCACGCGAAGCACGTCATCCTCAGAGGCCGGTACGTACACCCGCGACATCCCGTCCACGCGCGTGTTGGGCCACAGGTCCCAACTCACCGCACGGTCGCGTATGTTGCGCGCACACACCGAGAGGCGCACGGTGCCGTGTGTCAGTTCGATTGTCTTTGTCAACTGCAGACCGGTGACGGGGCTTTCGGGCCCCTCAAGCGTCACCGACTGCGGCGTCCTGGCTATCGTGGTGAACCAGCCGATCTCACCATATGGGTCCGGCGGCCAGTTGGCCCGGCGGCGCCGCCGCTGGGGGTACACATTCTGGTCGGCCCAGAACGCGCTCTGCGGTCCGCACCATACCGTGTGACCGTTCCATTGCCTGAACCGGTAGCGCACCGAGATGGTACGCGGACGTACGGCGGCGCCGCTGAGCAGATCGAGGTCAACTTTGAGGATGTTGGCGCCTCCGGACCGCTGCAGCAGCACCACCCGTCCGCCGCGATTGAGCACGCCGACACGTACCGCTCGGTCTTCGAGGAGAATCACCTGTGATGAGAGTCGGGGAACGCCGGGAACGTCAGTCAACCGCCACCATCCATCCGTGGCGGTCCTCGATATCGCCGTACTGGATGCCCTGTATCTCCTGGTACAACTCGGTAAGCGTTTCTCCCGCTCTGTCTTCGCTCCCGAACCGGTACAGGGTCTCGCCGTGCAGAACCGAGCACACCGGCGTTATCACCACAGCGGTTCCACAGGCACCCACCTGCGTAAACTCCTTCAATTCGCCCACCGGCACGCGCCGCCGCTCCACCTTCAGTCCCTTCTCCTGCGCGATCGTCTGAAGGCTCTTGTTGGTGACACTCGGGAGGATGGACTGCGAGTCCGGCGTCACGTAGCGCCCGTCCGCGGTAATCGCGAAGAAGTTGCTGGTCCCGAACTCGTCGATATACTTGCGCTCGGCCGAATCGAGATAGAGCGAGATCGGGAAGCCCCGCGACTTGCCCTCCATGTCACCCACCATCCCTGCCGCGTAGTTCCCTCCCGCCTTCACATGCCCCACGCCGCGCGGGGCCGCCCGGTCGTAGTTCTCCTGGACATACGCTTTCACCGGGAAGAACCCGTTCCTGTAGTACGGCCCCATCGGCGACACCAGCACCATCAACGAGTACTCCTCCGAGGCATGCACGCCGATATGCGGACTCGTACCGATGAGAAACGGCCGGACGTACAGGCTCGCGCCGGTCCCGTACGGCGGGACGTACTCGCGGTTGAGCTGGACCGCCTTTCGACAGGCTTCCACGAACAACTCGACCGGCGGCGGCTCCATCACCAGCCGTCGTGCCGTGTCAGCCATGCGCTTCGCGTTCTCATCCGGCCGGAACATGGCCACCGAACCGTCCTTGCGCCCGAACGCCTTCAGCCCCTCGAAGCACGCCTGGCCGTAGTGCAGGCAGGTCGCCGCAATGTGCAGGGTCACCGTGGGTTCTATCTGACTCTCGACACTGCTCCACCTGCCGTCACTGAACGTGGCAATGACATGACAATCCGTCTGCAGGTAGCTGAACCCCAGGTTCTTCCAGTCGATACTCGCCGCCATCTCCACCTCACTTCTTGGGTGCCGCGCGCGTGCCCCTGCGCTTCGCCTTCTCTAAGCGTGCCATGTGTTCCTTCATCAACTTGTACTCGAGGCTGTCGACCAGCGCCAGCCACGACGCTTCGATGATATTGGGCGACATCCCTACGGTCCCCCATCGCTCACTGCCGTCAGAGCTCTCGATGAGTACGCGCACTTTCGCCTCGGTCCCTGCCTTGGCATCAAGCACGCGTACCTTGAAATCCTCCAGCCGGACCGAGGCCAGAGACGGGAAGAAGCGCACGAGCGCCTTGCGGAGCGCGTTGTCCAGCGCGTTCACCGGGCCGTCGCCATTGGCCGCCGTGTGCTCCACCTGTCCGTCGTGCTCAACCTTGATGGTCGCTTCCGATATCAACTCCCCGCTCTCCCGGTGCTCCTCGATCACCCGGAACCCCTTCACCAGGAAGGGCTGCACGAACTGCCCGAGCACTTCACGTGCCACCAGCTCAAACGTCCCGTCCGCTGCCTCGAACTGGTACCCCCGTGCTTCCATCTCCAGTATCCGCCGCAGCACCGCTTTCACGCGCGGATCCTGCTTCCCGATATCGGGTGCTATGTCCTTGAGCCGCTCGAGGATAGTCGCGGTGCCGGCTTGGTCGGACACCACGAAGCGACGGGTGTTGCCCACCAACTCCGGCGGCACGTGCTCGAACGACTCGCGCACCTTCCGCACCCCGTCCGCATGTGTGCCCGCCTTGTGCGAGAACGCCGACTCGCCGACATACGGCTGGCGTATGTCGTGCCCCACGTTGACAACTTCGCTGATGAACACCGAGGTCTCGGTCAGGCGCCGCAACTGCTCGTCCGACACCACCCGAACGCCGCGTTTCAGCTGCAGTCCCGGCACGATTGTGCACAGGTTGGCGTTGCCGCATCGCTCTCCCAGCCCGTTCATCGTGCCCTGCACCTGCACCGCACCCTCTTGCACGCCCAGCAGCGAGTTGGCCACCGCACAGCCGGCATCGTTGTGCATATGCACCCCGAGCGGTCCGTCATAGGCCACCCTCACCGCACGGAACATGTCGAGGAATTCGCCCGGAAGGAGTCCGCCGTTGGTGTCGCACAGCACCACGCAGTCGGCCCCGGCGTCCCGCGCCGCCGACAGCGTCTTCAGCGCATACTCGGGGTTCGCCCGGTAGCCGTCGAAGAAATGCTCGGCGTCGAAGAGCACCGTGTCGAAACGGCGCTTGAGCTGGCCGACACTCTCGGCAATCATGTCGAGGTTCTCGGTCAGCGACGTGTCGATGACCTTCCTCACGTGCAGATCCCATGACTTGCCGAAGACGGTCACCGCGGGCGCGCCCGTGGCAACCAGCGCCTGCTGCAACTCGTCCTGCGCCCACGACATCCCTTTGCGTCGCGTGGCCCCGAATGCCACAAGCCTGTCGTGGAACGCCTCGCGCCGCGCCCGTCGGAAGAACTCGGCGTCGATAGCGTTGCCCGGCGTCGGCCATCCGCCCTCGATGTAGTGGATACCGCTCTCGTGCAGCCGCGTCGCGATACGCAGCTTGTCGCTGCAGGAGAGACTGATGCCAAGGGCCTGGTTGCCGTCGCGCAGCGTGGTGTCGTATATACTGAGTGGCGTTGTTGTGGCCATGGTACTGTGCTTCCTCTACTTCACTTTGCTCGCCACCAGGTCGCCCACTTCGCTCGTCCCCATCCCCATCCTGCCCGCGGCCATACTCTTGATTGCACCACTCGCAAGCGTGTCGTGGACAGCCGCATCGATTGCCTTGGCAGCCGCCTCTTCCCCCAGCATCTCCAGCATCATGCCGCCCGCGCAGATCGCCGCCAGCGGGTTGATCACGTTCTTGCCCGTGTACTTCGGCGCGCTGCCACCCATCGGCTCGAACATCGACACGCCTCCCGGATTGACATTGCCGCCAGCCGCGATACCGAGCCCGCCCTGCACGATTGCCGCCAGGTCGGTGATGATATCCCCGAACAGGTTCTCCGTCACCACTACGTCGTACCACTCCGGCTGCTTGACAAACCACATCGTGCATGCATCAACATGGTTGTAGTCCTGTGTGATGTCCCGGTACTCTGCATCACCCACTTCCTTGTGCACCCGTACCCACAGGTCGCCCGCGTACGTGAGCACATTGCTCTTGTGCACCAGCGTCAGCATCTTCTTGCGGTTGCGCTTGCGCGTATACTCGTAGGCAAACCGCACACACCGCTCCACCACCGGCCGCGAGTACACCATCACCTGCGTGGCCACCTCGTTGGGCGTCCCCACCATGGTCGCACCGCCGATACCCGTGTAGATGCCGCCCGTGTTCTCGCGCACGACCACGAAGTCGATGTCCTCCGGCCCCTTGTCCTTCAGCGGCGTCTCCACGTTCGGGTAGAGCTTCACCGGACGGAGGTTGATGTACTGATCGAGCGCGAACC
>CAZJJT010000050.1:11456-15095 GCA_964546395.1 uncultured Fibrobacterota bacterium | reverse complement strand
TGAAACGCTGGCTGTGGTCACACCAGACGTTGGTGCCGTGGGAATCGCCCCGTACAGCCCGCCCGTCCAGAAACACCTTCGGGGACACGCGGAGCGGCTCTGCGCTGTTCCGTCGTTCTACCGAAGCGGACGGGTGGCGCTGCACAACACCGGTCGGCAGGTAGTTCGCACTCACTGTCGACCAGACACGCTGGCGAAGTGTGTCGAGAAGCGGACCCTGCACCTGGAACCCATCATACGAATAGGCGGGGGGCTCTCTGCCGGTGAGCGTGGAATAGAATGTCATGGCGGCGACTCCCATGCCCGTGTCGTTCGGATGGATGTCATCGGCGTAGGTGAACAGGGAGTCCTGCCCCAGCGGTGGCCGCCGCCGCAGTCCCCACCAGACCCGGCCCACTGGCGCCACCACCGCACCAAGTTCGGCCCCGAGTTGATCGGTGGTGTTGAAGTAGGCGCCGACCACCCACAGGCCGTGGCCGCGACTCGCCCAGTTCATGAACAGGACAGTGCGCGCACCGGTCTCGGTGATAACGCTGTCGAGGCGACGTGCGTAGAGACAGTACCCTTCGGGGTCGAGGGCAAGCTCGGATGACCCCCCCTGGATGACCACCAGGTCGTAGTTGCCTGTCCGAATCTCCTCGAGAGCATCTGGGTTGTTGTAGTGGTCCTCCAAGTCCATGTTGTAGATGATGTGGCGACCGGTGGTGACTGTCAGCGGCGGGACGGCGGCTGCACAGACGGCCCTGAAATGGTTGTCGATCCCGCCGCAGTGGCCGCTCAGGCTGTTGCCGATGAACAGAATGCGTTCGCCCTGTTCTATCGGTACGTCCGCCATGACCGCTGCTCCTGCCACCATCACTGCAACTGCCCCCGCCGCGAATTGCCTGACCATCCAGTCCCTCCTCGTCGTGTCGTGTGCATACTCGGTAGGGTAGGCGTCTGGCTGCACTGCAGCACAGACTGCTATTGCTCTAGTTATCTATGTGGTATATTATTTCTATAGTGGCAACGGGGAGCAATGGATGACAAGGACGGCTCGTTCCCAAGCCCTGGCGTTCCTGACAAGGGAAATCTCCAGGTGTGTCAGTGGCAGCAACCCGAGGCTGCCCGCGACAGAACATCTCGCGGCTGCGTGCGGGGTGTCGCGGGTGACGATGTGGCGGGCGGTACACGAACTGGTGAACAAGGGGCAGTTGACCGCTGCGCCCCGGCGCGGTATCTGCGTATCTGCACTGGGGCAGAGACTTCCCGCATCGATCCACGAGATCGACCCCGGCGCAGCGCCGTCGCCCCCGGAGCGCAGCTGGCAGCGACTGCAGAGCCGCCTTGGCCGCGGCATTCAGAGCGGCAGACCTGGTCCCGGCCAGATGCTTCCTCCGTTCAAGACCATTGCGCGCAGCTACGGGGTGACCCACACCACGGTTCGCCGCGCCTTGGATGCGCTCTGTGCCGATGGGGCCATTGAGCCGGCTGGAAGGCATTACCGGGTCTGCTCACCAACACCCCGGCAGACCCCCACCACAGTGGTATTCGTGTCCGGACTCGAGCAGGCCGATTGGGTGGCAGCGGCGACTGTCCGTTCGGCGCAGTTCATCCAGGCGCTCGAACGGCAGTCGCACGGGCTGCGCTTTGCGGTGCGCAGCGTGTCCTGCCGGCAACTTCTCTCCGAACTCAGCGCGCACCACGACGCCGGACACACGTACGTGTCGCAGGACCGTCTGTCGGTGGCCGGTTTTCTGGTCTGGACAACGTCAATCAACCCGGAGATGTCGCGTCGGCTCTTCGCCCTGCTTCGCAGGGAGGGACGCCCGGTGGCGGTGCTCGAGGAATCGTCGTCGCATCGTGAGTACCGTTCTCTCGTCGCTTCACCGCTCTACCGGTACTTTTTCCTCGGCACAGAACCTTCCCACGGGGAGGAAGTGGGCGCGTACCTTTTGCGGCAGGGGCACCGCCGCGTGGCATTCTTCTCGGTATATCCCATGCAACGGTGGGTAGCACACCGCTACGACGGTATTCGCGGAGTCTACAGCCGCAACGGTCTCGCGAACTCCGTTGTCCTCTGCTCGCCCGACCGACCGGAGCAGAACCAGCAGATGCTCGACTCGGTACTGTCGGGTGCGGGGGCAGGTGCAACAGCAGAGGCACTGCGCCAGCTTCACGAGTTCGCCGACAGCGTGCACCATTCGCGCGGCCCGGTGCTGCGGGACGACCCCTGGCCGCAGTACATCCTCCGGCGGGCCATTGCGCAGCGACTGCAGCCGTTGTTTCGGCGTGCACTGACCGATCCTGCCATCACCGCCTGGGTGAGCGTTGAGGACAGCCATGGCTTGGCTGCCCTCGACTTTCTTGCCGGCACGCCCGCCGGCCGGCGTGTCTCCGTGGTCAGTTTCGACAATTCGCCGGAGTCACTCCGCGGTGGTTTGACAAGCTATGACTTCAACCTTTCGCTCATCGTCCAGCGCATGCTGCACCATCTGCTGACCCCTCCGCGGCGCGTGTCTGTCGACTCCCCGCTCATCGAGCACGTCCCGGGATTTGTGGTCGAGCGCTGGAGTTCGCGAGCGGTGACGGTTGGTCGATAGTCGACTACGCCTGCCTGAAACACACATATCCCGGGCACTGTCGACGCTGCTCGATTGAGCATTGCGGTCAGACGATGTGTACGGATTCCTGGGGATAGTCCGAACGACGTTCTCCGTTGACTGTGCCACTGAGCGGGAAGTATCACTGGTAGTATGATGAGCATTCGTTCGAGAGGGTTCCCGGGAATACGGGTCATTTCCGGCCGGTTCGGCCCTGATGCCGTGGCCAATCTGGTCGGTTATGCCCGCAGGAACCTGTCGGCTGGACTGGCCGATGCCGTGGGTGCATACGCGGAAGCCTTTTCGGAAGGTATGGCGGCCAACCGTCCCGTTGACGCGCAGTACGGTATGCTGCTTAACGAAATACCCGAACCGCACCGCGACAGCATGGAAGCGTTGTTCAGGGATTTGGAGGTCCATTTCTTAGACGCCCGGTATGATTTTCTGCGGCGGGTGGTCGGTCCTGCCCTGCCGCATGATGAACTTGAAGCGATACTCGATCGCTGCTGGATTGACTGCCATTGGCGTGCCGATCCCGAAACCGCGAATATCGCCGCCCGCCTTGTGGTGCGCCACTTTTCAGAGTGGGAACTCGTCTGCGTTCTGCACGACCGGGTGCGTGCAATTCTTGCCGCCATGCCCGGGCAGGACGATCCGCAGGCGCCCGATGCCGGTGAAGCACTCGGCAGGCTGGGCCGCCTCATTGCGTTCCTTCGATGGGTCCGTTACGATTGGGTCGAGGACATACTGCTTATGATCCTTGACACCGTGGTGCTTCAGGAGCCACGGCAAGAGCTGCAGCTCCACATCTCGGTGCTGCGCGCCCTGTTCTGCCGCCTTCGGGTGAACAGGAAGACAATCGGGCGGTTGTGCGATGAGCTGTATACAAGGTTCGGTGATACCATCCCCCCGTCTCTTCTCGGGCTGCTGCGCGGCATACTGGTTGCGGGCGGGCAGGACTCATTCGATTTGCTTGCGGATCGCCCGGCGCGCGACCCTCGGCGTTTCTGCACCCCGTTCTACCTTGAAGTACTGGCGCAAATTGACAAGGCGGCCA
>CAZJJT010000050.1:0-11446 GCA_964546395.1 uncultured Fibrobacterota bacterium | reverse complement strand
CTGCTCCGCGAGCACCGCGCCAGGGTGCAGCGCCTGTGCGGACCCGGGAATTACATCAGCCTGATTGCTGAAACCGGCGAACGCACGGACCTTACCGCAGACGAAATCGTCACATTCTGGCATGATGGTGACGAGGTGCTGAAGGTGGGGATACTCGAAGCCGTGAATGAGCTTCACTGCACCAAGGTGGCGTCGATCCTGATCCGTCTGCTGGATCGCGAGGAAAACCCGCTGCTTACTCTCAAGATACTGGACACGGTTGTGAGTGTTGCGGACTTTGCCGATGTCATAGGCCTGCCCGCACATTTCGGGCCCGACAATCCGGTGCCCTACTACCACAGCATCGACCTGGTGTACCGGCGACTCATCGCCAATCCCATCCACCTCGAACGACTGCCCGATTTCTCACTACTTCGCCATTTCGAACTGGGCCGTGCCAGCATCTACGACGATTACCGGTGCGTATTCGGATTGCTTGAATTGATTACCTGCCTCGATGAAGTGATGAAGCGGGTGGAAGCGGGCGGTGAAGGCAGGGAGGTGGCGTTGCTGCCCATGCTCGGGTTGTCACTGTCCGGGGAAACACGGCATGGTCTTCTCTCCGGGCCGGGGGCGGCGCGCATGCGGACACTGCTCTCGCGAATCGACAAGCTCCATGCGCACTGCGAGTCACACCATGACCGCTTCGACCGCATCTGCAGGTTGCTGCACACCGCATGCCATTTCAACCCCCGGTATTCCGATGACATATTCGGACGTACCACCAGTCGGTTCATGGAATCGCGGGTCCTGTGCCTTGGAGACCTGTCCGGGACCGCGAGCGACGGTGTTGCGGCGGTCCGTGACTGGCTGCGCGTGCTGAGAGAGAAGACCGAATCATCCGTTACGCTGATGCAGGAGTTCTTCCTGTTCAAGGAATGGTTCGTGCGCAGAGCGCCCTTTGTGCTTCGCGAGGATTTCACCGAGACAATTGCGTGCATCCGTTCGGGCGGGGACCTGATATTCGATCCTGAGTTCCTCGAACCGGATGCCGCCCGGCAACAGATGGCGCGTGACGTGCAGATCCAAAGGGAGTGCATCCGCCAGGGCGTATACCTTACCGACGTGCTTCTGGACTTTCTCCGCACCGCCGATGCGGCTCGGCTCCCCGAAGTCATTCAGCGGGAACTGACACACCGCCGGTCCCAGATAGCGCTTGCTGAGATTGCCTATGAACCCGAGGTGCCCTTCGACCGGCACCTGGTGTTTACCACCTTCGCCCATACCTATCGGTATGGCAAAGAATCCATCGAGCAACCATCCATCACGTACCTGTGGCTGCGCTATCTGGAGGCGGTCGGCCATCTGCGCGCGAAACGCACGCGCGGCCGGTGGCCGCGTCTGCCACGACATCCCGAGGCGCAGAAGATCGTCGGGCCGTTGGTTAAACGGGTGTACCGGCAGCAGCGACGTGATGCGCAGACGTTTCATGCGTTTGTGGACGGGCTTTACAAGCGTTTCCATCCGCAGGGCATACGGATCCGCGTCATTCCCAACATTGCCTACGGGTTGTTCTGCGTCGGACCGGTGTTGATGGACATGATCCGCAACGGCATCCACGTGTCGCTGGCCGGCATGTCGTCACGGTATTGCGACGACTCGAACATCAGCGAGTTTTCGCTGGGGCGCGGATGTCTGTACCCGGTCAAACCATACCTGTTCAGTACCGCCAGCAACTACGGCACGCTGAATCACGATCGAATATTGGTGGTTGTTGACGGAACGATGGAGCCGGTTGACCGCATGGATCCCGGACGCATCCGCCTTCCGAAGGCCCACCGCGGTTATCTTGACCATGTGGTGGCGGTCAACTATGTTCGTGCGCGGTATGGGTACGGCATGCACGAACCGGAGCGTGATGTGGCCTCCGCCCTCCACCTTCCTGTGCGGTATGTATACAACCTTCTTCACACCGTCGACTGCAAGCGGCTTGTCGACAACCTGCTGCTCAGTTTTGACGTTTCGGAACTGGAACGGTTTCAACGCGCCAACAAGACTGGCCGCACGTATTACTCCTTTGCCCAGTGGAATCCCGATGGCATGGGGGCATGGATCGGACCCCGGGGATATCAACCGGTCGATCTGCCCTGTATCACCGTTCAGCAGGCGGGATGTCCGTGCCTCGTTTTCGCCAGCATCAACGGCTTCCGGGACGAAGGCGCGATCCCCGCCTTCTTCGACAACAGGCCTGAAGTGGAGAAACCGCGTATCATACTCGGGCCCGACGGCGCCAAACTTGATACGGGATGGCCGCACGAGGGGCGTGGCGTGGTGGTCAGGTTTCCAGAAGGGGAGAACCGTTGACTGATAGTAATTGCTTTCCACCCATTCACGCTTCTGCGGCTGCTCTGGTCCTGCCCGTTGGCCTGAGAAACGCGTGCTGAATGCCCTGCATCCGCTTCGGCCGGGCACGTAGACGGGGTGCCTGGCGACTCCCGCCGCATGGGCTCGCGCCAGAGCTTGCAGCACCGCAGAAAGGGCAAGAGACACAACAGGTTGAACCCGAAGGGTTCATACTCCCCACCCTACCGAACGGCAGTGAGAATCTCCTCCAGCATTTCCGGCTGATGACCCTGGTCGATCAGCGCGATCACCTTCATTGTCCCACCACAGTCCGGTTTCCCAGCCGGGCGGGCTGGTGTGTGCGGCCGCTCCGCGGCCTCGTCACCGCCGCGCATTCGTGATCGCCAGCTTCAGGTCCTCGATCAGGTACGGCTTGCGCAGCACTCCCACTGCCCCCTCCGCGGCCGCGTCCTCCAGCTGTGTGTCACCCGCATACCCGCTGCACAGCACCACCCGCGCTGCCGGGTTCACACGGAGCATCTCACGCAGCACCTGTCTGCCGTCCATGCCCGGCAGCACCAGGTCGAGCAGGACCACGTCCGTGGCGACCCAGTCGCGCTCGTACCGCTCAAGCGCTTCCTCACCCGTGGCGCACGCCCAGACCGTATGGTTCATCTGCTCCAGAAGCCTCGTCGCAGTGAACCGCACCACATACTCATCGTCCACCACCAGCACGCGCAGCGGCTCCGCACCTGCCAGGGCGCTGCCGGCAGGCTCCGCGGCGGGCTGCCGTGGTGCCTCGTCGGTGGCCCGAAGGTAAAGCGAGAACACGGAGCCCTTGCCCGGCTGGCTGCGCACGGCAACGGCACCACCATGGTTGCGCATGGTGCCGTACACGACCGCAAGGCCCATGCCCAGGTTCTTGCCCGTGTCCTTCGTGCTGAAGAACGGTTCGAACACCCGTTGCTGCACCTCGGGTTCGATGCCCACGCCCGTGTCGACCACGTCGAGCACCACGTATTCCCCGCCCTCCAGCCAGTCGGCAACCGCCGCCGCCCGGGGGCTGTCGAGGGACTCGTTGCGACTGCGGAACGTGAGTTCACCGCCGTGGGGCATGGCTGCAGCCGCATTCAGCGCAAGGTTGAGGATGGCGTTCTGCAGCGGGCCCGGGGCGCAGACGCCCGTGGGGCGACAGGCCTGCAGCTGGCGCGTGATCTGGATGCGCCGGTCGATGGAATGCGTGATGAGCGAGACGACTTCAGCCACCGTCGCGTGCACATCAACGGGTGCCGGGTGCACGGGTCCCTTGCGGGCGAACGCCAGGAGCTGCGACGTGAGGTCGGCGGCGCGGCGGGCCGCCGATACGATGGTGTCGGCATAGCCCTGCAGCACAGACTCGTCCTGCAGCCTAAGCCGCAGGAAGTCGGCGCAGGCCAGGATACCCGCAAGCTGGTTGTTGAAGTCGTGGGCGATACCGCCGGCGAGTTGCCCGACCGCACGCATCTTCTCCGATTGCAGCAACTGCCCTCTGCTTTCGTCGAGGGCACGCGTACGCTCCGCCACCACTGCCTCAAGCTCCTCGTTGAGCGTACGAAGCTGCGCTTCGGCATGCACCCGCTCGGTGGCATCGGCCGCCAGTATGGTCACGCCCACCACCCCGTCGTCGTCCGGTATCGCCCCGATATGGATGTCGTAGAACCGCTCCGGCGGGAGCTCGGGGCTGCTGCGGACCAGGATGGTCCGCGACTCGCCGTCCGCCAGGACCGTGCCCACCGCCTGACGCGCCTCGTCGGCCGAGGGCGCATCGAGAAACGCATACGCCGACCTGTCGATGAGATCCTCTGCTGCGAGTAGGATGCCGTGGTTGGCGAAGCGTATCGTGCCGTGGCGATCCACCACCAGCACCGTATCGGGTATGCTGTACACGAGCGATTCCCACTTTCGGCGCTGCTCCGACAACTCCCGCTGGGCGAGCTTGAGTTGTGTGATATCCTGCACCACAACGATGTGCAGGGGCCGGAGGGCGGGATCACGCACCGTGGCCCGCGTCAGCAGCACCGTCTTGTCGCGATGCTCGGCGCACACCCTGAGCTCCTGCGGGCCGCTCTGCCGGACGGGGTCGTACGATGTCATGAGTCGGCGCACGGTATGCGCTATCCCGTGGTCGCCACAGTGCAGTATCTCGTGCGCCGCCGCGTTCGCATGCACGATGTCGTGCTCCTCATCCAGCATCACGACGCCACATTCAATCGTATCGAACAGGCTCCTGAACGCCTTCTCCACCGCAGCGGCATTCGCCGACAGGAAGTTGTACCGCCGCACCGCCAGGTAGAGGCCGACGGCCAGGAAGGTGCTGCTCGACGACGCCAGCGGGACTGTTTCCAGACGCGACAGCAGGTTGGGCAGCACCACATTGGTGCACACCGCCACGCCGACCAGCACGCCGATACCCGTCAGTACGGTCGTGTAGGCGCGGCTCAACACAGGGTCATCGCTGGCGCGTATGCGCCGGACCAGTACGGACGAGGCGTAGGCCAGGGCCGCCGCACCGCTGGCGCCGTACACCACGTGCAGCGGACCGGGGATCGCCGCGCGACCCCACGAGGCGTGGAACCAGCCGTGGAAGAACAGCGGCGTGGCCGCGCCCAGCACCATGACCAGCACAGCGATGGCGGCTGCGATGCGGTGTACGGTGTCGGGCGGCCGCCGGGCGAGGCGGTACACGAAGTCGGTGAGGAGGAACGGCAACGGACCGTATACGAGCGGGCCGGTGCGCAGGAAGGGCAGGACCCAGGCCTCGGGAATGGGCGCCCAGAAGAAGGCAGCGTCATGCACAACGTACAGCGTGGTGAACCCCATGAAGGCGAGGCACGAGCGGTTGATCGCGTCGCCCCGGTTCTGCCCGTGCAGGTAGGCGAGCATGAAGAAGTCAGCGAGGAACGCAACAGCCTGGGCGATGGCGAACCAAAGCATGGTGAGCAGGCACTCCGCCGTTCGGGGCGACGACACGCGCCCACCCGACACCGATAATATGGCTTCGGGGCGAGGGCCCGCGTGTGCGGCGGTTGGCCGGGATGCTTTGCGGCAGTCCGGACACCGAACGCGCGCAAACCCCTGCTTCAAATCGCCGCACTTCACGAACTTGTCAATCGACGTGCCGATGACCGCACGCCAGTACCCGTAGCCCTTCTGGTAGCGCTCCGGGTAAACCCGCTCGAACTCGTCGAAGTAATCCCGAACCACTTGAAACAACTGCGAGGCCTCGTGGTCGCGGGGGTGGTAGAACGCGGGCTTGGGCTGGGCACGCCTGGCGGGCGAGTCGTCAGTGCTGCCACGGCCTGCCTTGCGGTCTGTGCGACGACGCGGCTTGACATAGCGCGCGCAGAACTCATCTGAGCGCTGCACCGCCTGTTGCTGAAGCTCTGGAAGCGACCTTGACACGTGCCCTCCGTTGAGCGAAACCGCAGAGACCGATCAAAGAACGTGTCGGTCATCCTCAAGGCGCAGGATCGTCGCCTGCAGCCAATCAACGCAACAGCACGCGACCCAACCAGATGCAGCGGTGCGTCGTTCCATCGCCGTCTGCTCGCCCGACTTTGCGAAAGCCCAGCAATTGGCGTGGGGTGCGCGGTAGACGATCTTGCCGTCGGCGGCTCGGGTGATCATGCGCGCCAGCGAAAGCGGGCACCGGGCAACGTAACCAACCAGACGAGACATGCCCGCCTGGTTGTTCGCCCCAATTTGCACCGATGTGTCGACGCTGAACCCTGTGTGCTTCCAGTCCCGCAACGATGCGACCGTGGGCATGTCAATCTTGTGTGAGTCCAGCCTGCGGCCGTCTTTGGCTGGCGCGGTGTGACCGGCACCCGCGAACGTACCGTTGCTCCAGCGGTGCCCCCAGCGCTGTTTGGTACGTGCAGAGAGGGAGCAGTACAGCGATGCCGCGAGGGTGGCCCCCAACGGACTTCGCAGACCACTGAGCCGGTCAGGGGCCTACCTGGCGCAGCACCGAGCAACGATGTTCTCGCCATGGGCTCAGGTTGGCGACTTGACATAGCGTAACGGGAGCAGAACTCGCCCGCACGTTCCTGTGCCTGCTCCTGAAGCTGTGGAAGTGAACCCGACACGTGTGCTCTCTGGTGAAGAAACCTGGAGAGACCAATCAAGGAACGCGCTCAACTCACTCAGTGCGTGATACCGCCGTGCATGACGAGTCTGCGCGGAACTGCACAACTCGTGGAGGTGCAGGAACGCGGCGAATCACAACGCGGGCTGGTGCAAGCCGCGCCATCGCCGCGCAACGCTGGCGTTGGGCACATAGCTGCAGAAGCTGCTTCGAGATCAGGAAGGCAGCCTGAAGTACCGTGAGGCCGTCATCCGTACACAACATCTGACAACTTCCCTCTCCACTGAGCGCTACTCACAAGTGAGTTGAACCCCGGAGGAGGCTACCGGAACGTCGTGTGCGACCCCCACACACGAGTGAGGCCCCGCCCGCATACCGGAGCAGCAGCCGCAGCGGCGGATGGTCCGGCCCGACGGCCGTTCAGCAGGAACCGCTGCGGCCTGTGGTTCGGCCTTGCCGCAGCCAGGCGCTCTGCCGCCAGCCCCTGTGAACGTCGAGCCACCAGCGTGGCAGTGTCGGTCCACGTGAAGTCGATGCTGTACACGAGCGCGCGATCGCTGTCGTAGGACTCCTCGCGGGTGCGGTTGCCCCACAGATCGTGTGCGTACGCCATGGAATCCATCAGCGCCTCAGTCGCGCCGTCACCCTCGAACGTGGTTACCGCCACCAGGAGTGTGTCGCTGTAGCTCATGCGCGCGGTGCTGATCACGAACCAGCGGGTGTCCACAAAACGCCACGACGTTTCCGTTTCCACACGCCCGTCAGTGCCGCAACTGTAGAGCAGCGCCTGCGTAGGGGAGAACACCGCTCCCGAACCCTCGTACAGCGAGTCACTCGCCAGGTTCCCATCGAGGTCGTACGCGAACGCGTGGTAGAACGTCATCTCGTCGGCGCTGTTGTAGCGCTGCATCACGGTGAGCAGCGTGTCGCTGTAGATGAGTGAGTCGCGGTAGCGCAGCGTGAGGTCGGCACGCAGCATGCGGACTCCCACCCTCCTGTCTTCGGCGTCGTAGACGTACTGCACAATCGAAAGGGTATCTCCTGCGGGGTTGCGCAGCACTTCCTGAAGCAGCAGGCCGCCGACATCGTACGAGTACTCCGTGGTGCTCAGCCTGTCCGCCAGTGTGTCGCCACCGTCGAAAACACCACGCTCCACACGGTGGCCGTCGTTGTCGTACGTGTAGTGGGTCAGGATTTCGTTCCCCGTACCACCCGAGTAGTCGGTGTACAGCTCCGAGTCCAGCAGGAAACGCGGCTGGCCCGGCGTTGCTGCGACCCACACACCAGCGATCACCATGGCCGCGATCCGTGCTCTCATGTGTACTCCTTCCAGCCTGCCCCTGGTTGCCATGGTCAGTTCCCGATCAGCACGGTTGCACTCCCGTTGAGGATCGTACCCACAACGCCGCCCGGCGTGATAACCGGATCCCCCGCCCGTGCTGCAGGTGCAAGATTGGTCGGCTTGATGTGTATCACCGTTCCATCGACAGTGGTTACTGCGCTCGATTCCAGAGTCGCTGCTGCTGTGCCCTTCAGCTGGAGCGTTCCGCTGGCCTCTACGGTGGCACTTGTTCCCGCCTTCAATCGCGCGGTGGTGGTGCCCTCGAGCGCGAGCGCTTCTCCGGCCACAACTGTGGCATCTGTTCCCGCCCTCAATCGCGCCGTGGTGGTGCCGTCGAGCGTGAGCGCTGCTCCGGCCACAACCGTGGCATCTGTTCCAGCTTCCAACCGCGCCGTGGTGCCGCCGCCGAGCGTGAGCGCCCCGTCGGCTGCGATGTCCGCGCTCCCTGTCATCGTGACAGCCAGGTCGGCGCCGCGCAACGAAACGTCTTCGTCCCAAGTCACCGCAATCACGCACGAGTCGGGATCGGGTGGGGTCTTTACGCCGTTGTACAACTTGCCGACCACCACTGGTTGGGAAGGGTCGCCCTGCATGAAACTCACCAGGACTTCGTCCTCCTTCTGGAGCGTCCGGTAGTACAGAGGGCGCGGTATCGAGGTCCAGGGCGGTTGCGCCATGCGAATCCAGGAGGTCTCGATATCCTGGTTCGCCCCCGATCCTACAGGGTGCAGTTTCACCCTCACTCGTCCCATGTTGTCCGGGTCGATCTCATAGCCGCCAAGGTCCACCGACGCGGTCACTGTTGCCGTGATGGTCCCCGTGGTGTTCGGCATCGGCGCCCGGAGTGGCGGGGCATACTCTGCGGTGCTGGCGAAACCGGCGGATGCATTGGCGTAGATGTAGCGGCTCAACGTGTCGTCCCATACGCACACGTGCAGAACCTTCTCGGGCACATACTCACCGTCCAAGCCGGCGCCACTCAGATCCGATACGGTGAACCGGTGTCCTGACTTGAGCCGCCAGTCATCACCAGTTGCCACGATGCGCTCTTTCTGCAGGCCCTGCCGTTTGGCCGCAGCCTCGGCGACGGCTTGCAGCTGCGGGGCATCCATACCGTGCAGGTACAGCGTCGCTGTATCGGTGCCCGGACCGGTACTGGCAGTCTGTCTCAGCACACTGGCTGTCGCGTAGTTGTAGCCGCAGGCCTTGGTCGCGGTGGTAGACCACGAACCGGCTATGGACAGGCTGTGCAGATGTCGGTCGGCCGAGTCACCTACGACATTGGCGCCGGAGAACGCGATGCTCCCCGAGAGGGCAGGGAATACGCTGTTCGACAGCGCGAAGACGGTGCTCTCATAGCCGTTCACATGCTGGAAGTGGTAGTGACAGCCCATTGGTTCTGTGATCCGTCCGATGAAATCCAGCGGTCGCTCGCCGTACATCAGCGTGAACTCGCGGCTGCCACCGTACGATGTGACGGAAACGTGGGGTATGCCACGGTCGCTGAGGATGCCTTCTATGATGTCGCTCGCGAATGAGTTGGAGAAGGTGCCGAATTCACGGGTCCGCACCAGCTGCGAGAGCGTGGGCTCGAGGGTGAACACGTAGACCACACTGCCCGTCGCTTCGGCAGTGAGGGCCATCGCCGTGACAATCCCGCAGAAGTACGCTTCAGCACCCGGCTGTCGCAGGTAGACCTGGGCCTCGGTGTCCATGAAGTCCGCTGGTACCAAGTCTGCTTTGGTGCGGCGCACGGCAACCGTGTATCGGTACGTTTCCGAAAGACCGTCGTTGCCCATGAATGCCACCACTGTTCCCACCGAGGAGCCACCGTGGGTGAACGACACCGTGAAGGAGGTCGTGGGACGGACAAACGACGACTGCAGCGCAGCCACAGGAAACTCGGCCGCGATATCGTGGCGGTCCAGCAGCACGGACGTTTTCTGCAGCAGTTCCCGAGCACGTATGCGGGCATCCGCCAGTACATCTGCGCTTCCGCCAACCGCGCCCTGAGCCATCAGGTCCCACGACGCGCCAACCGAAGGCATTTCGCCAGCATTGTCGTGGGTCGCCACATAGGAGTTGCCCAGGTACTCCACCGCGTCGTTCGCCGTGTAGCTGGTAATCAACGACCACTTCCCCCGCCAGACCAGGCTGAGGCCGTCCGCGCCCTGCGGTCCCTGGGGGCCCTGCAGGCCTGCTGGTCCCTGAGGTCCAGACGGACCCAGCGGTCCTTGTACGCCCTGCACCCCCTGCGGCCCTGCTGCGCCTTGTGCACCTTGGGGGCCCGCCGGACCGGTGATATCGCACACCACGTGCCAGGAGCTGTCGTCGCGTTGGTGGACACTCCCGTCGGTCGCATCGAGGTACATGTCACCGTCAGACCCAAGCGTGTCCTGCGGTGCACCGTCACCGGCATGCCACACCGCTGCAGCGGCGGCAATGTCATACCCGAGCATCACCACTGGCGGCAGATTGCCTTCCTTGGCGCTGAACGATGCCACCAGACCGTCATCGGACACCAGTGCCAGTCCATTGAATCCCGCCCCTTGTGCACGAAGCTCAGTAGCAATGTCGACGTGGACTACCTTCTCGACATCGACCGTACCGAGACTCGCCGTGGCGATCGGGGATGTCGACAGCTGCATGTCCCCGAGCGTGACGCTGCCTTCGGGGTTGGCGATGGGAGCCGTGAGTGAGTAGATACCGAGCGTGCCCGGAGCATCAAGGCTCTTGACGTACAGGGCCAGGACGCCGGACGTGATACCGGCCAGGTCCACGCCTTCGGTCTGGAACGTAACCCAGCCTACCTGCTGGTTCGCGCCGCCATCCACGATGATATCCTTCTGACTGCCCGTATAGCCGGTGGCGGACGCTTCACCATCCTTGTGCGCCAGTAGCGGCGTCACTACGGTCGGTGCGCCGAGGGCTGCTACCGCCAGGTACAGGACAAGCCCGGTTGCGCATACGTGCCTCACGAGGACCTCCTCAGTTGGGATTGCTGTATGTCGTGTGTCGGCGAACGGACCGATGGGACTGGCCCGGTGCTGTGCAAGGTGAAGATACGCCAGTGCGCAGGCAGGGGGTGCTACCATGCTTCAGATATCACCGGTTCCCAGCTGACCGGGACCCGCGGAGAAACGGCTGTGCGAAGCACCCGGCAGCATCATTTGAGACACTCCCGCCAGGCACACTTCTGGCCAGCAATCGCGTATCTTTCAGACAGACAACAGCCAAAGGAAGGTACCGCAATGCGCACGAGACGATTCTGCATGTGCCTGTGTACACTCCTGTCGCCGTTTCTCTACAGCCATGCTGCTGCGGCAGTGTACTACATTGATGCGGGCAGCGCTCAGGCAAGCGACAGCAACGGGGGGAGTGAGGATCGGCCCTGGGCGACGATAGCCAAGGCCAACCAGACCCTCACCGCCGGTGATACCGTGTATATCAAGGCAGGAGTCTACACGGACTACATCGCCCCCGCTAGCTCGGGCACACCGCAGGCCCCCATCGCATACATGGGTTTCGGGTCCGACACCGCCATGATCCGCGACGCTGTCTACGGAGTGAACCTTGACGGGGATTCGCATATCGTGATACAGGGCATTGTCATGCGCAACCTCGACAGGTTCCTGTACGTGCGTAACCAGTCCGAC
>CAZJJT010000049.1:14772-15116 GCA_964546395.1 uncultured Fibrobacterota bacterium | reverse complement strand
ACGGTTGTCAACGACCTCGAAACCAACCAGGTGGATACACTCGAGAGTTTTGCGTGACCATACCAGACGCACCGGGGTGGTTGCGCCATCATCATGCCGCCATGTCAGGCTGTCCGAAACGGCCGGCGCCGTAGGACCGACATAGGTTCCGCTGAACCCACTGACACTCATTTCCCTGAGAAACACAGACATGCTCGCCACTCCGCCCCCTCGGGCCGAGCGACGCTCAACCTGCACTTTACCGGACATCGTATGGCGTTCGTGCCGCCTCCGCTCCATCCCCCGGCCCCCCCCGGGGGGGGGGCCCCCGCGCCGGGGGGGGGCGGGGGGGGGGCGGGGGCCGG
>CAZJJT010000049.1:0-14762 GCA_964546395.1 uncultured Fibrobacterota bacterium | reverse complement strand
CTCCATCCCCCGCCCCCCACAGCAAGAGTTCCCCCCGCACCGAACTTAACCGCTTAAGCAACTGCGCCCTTGCCGTACCACGTACCTGGTAATTTAGTCGCGGACACAGAGGTTGTCAATAGGCGGCACGGCGGAGCGTTAACTCACTGCCGAATCAGCAGACAGCGCCTGCTACAGCAGATCGCTCGCCAGGTCGGCCAGCTCCGAGCGCTCGCCCTTTTCCAAGGTCACATGCGCGTACAGCTTCTGCCCCTTCATGCGGTCGATCAGGTAGCTCAGCCCGTTGGAGCGGCTGTCGAGGTACGGGTGGTCTATCTGGTGGATATCCCCCGTGAACACCATCTTGCTTCCCTCGCCCGCCCGCGTGATTATCGTCTTCACCTCGTGCGGTGTCAGGTTCTGCGCTTCGTCCACTATGAAAAACACGCGTACCAGGCTCCGGCCGCGGATGTAGGCCAGCGGCGCAATCACCAGCTTCTCTTCCTCGAGAAGATCCTTGATACGCTTGTTTTTCGGCGCGCTCTCCGAGTACTGGTTGCGGATCACCCCCAGGTTGTCGAACAGCGGCTGCATGTACGGGTCGAGCTTGCTGGAGATATCGCCCGGGAGATACCCGAGGTCCTTGTTGCTCAGCGGAACAATCGGGCGGGCCATGAAGATCTGCAGGTAGTCGTGGCGGCACTCCAGGGCAGCGGCCAGCGCCAGGAGTGTCTTGCCGGTCCCTGCCTTGCCGCTCATGGTCACCAGCGACACCCCGGAATTCATCAGCGCGTTCAGCGCGAACGTCTGTTCGGCGTTGCGGGGCATGATCCCGTAGCAGGCCACCTTGTCGACCTTGCGGATACGCTGCATGTACGGGTCGTACGTGGCGAGAGCCGAATTCCTGCCGTTACGCATGATCATGTACTCGTTGGGCATCAACGGTGTCTCCGTATGCACCGCCGCGCAGTCCACCCCGCTGTTGTCCGCGTACATCTGCCGTACTACCTCTTCATCGACATGCTCTTCGACCCGCTTGCCCGTGTACAGGTGCGCGATATCCTCGACCTGATCGTTGCGGTAGTCCTGCGCCAGAAGGCCGATGGACTTGGCCTTCATCCGCAGGTTCACATCCTTGGTAACCACCACTACCTGCACGTTGGTGTTGTCGCGCTCCAGATGGTAGGCGATGTTGAGTATCTGGTGGTCGGGTTTCTGCACCGCGAAACTCGGCACCAGGTCACGGTGCATCTCCTGCTCGAGCCGTACCAGCACCCTCCCGCCTTCGGGGTTCACCCGTACGCCACCCTCGAACAACTTGTCGCCGCTCAACGCGTCCAACGTCCGCATGAACTCACGTGCGTGGAACGAGAGCGAATCGCTGCCCTTCTTGAACTGGTCAAGCTCTTCCAGCACGGTAATCGGTATGACTACCGAGTGCTCCTCAAACTGGTGGATACAGGCGCTGTCGTGGAGAATGACGTTGGTGTCGAGTACGAAGACCTTCTCTTTCTTCCTCGGCATCGGCAGGGGCTCGTTTCGTCTGGCAGGTGTTCTCGTGTCAACAGAGGAACGCATGGGTAAAATAACCCTGCGGATGTCGGGGATACATCACGAGAGTGTTCGCGGTACGTCACAGATGCGTTTGGGGGCTGGCGCCGGGTAGCGGGCTGGCTAGTCACGCGGTACGCGAGTGTTGGGTTGGCCCGCACCCGCGGATGTCCGCTGTGCAGCTTCGCACCTGCCAACCGCCCTGCCCCGCAAGTCGGTTACGAAACGCAGAGTCCCTGCCCTCCGCCCTCCCCCGTCTGCCCTCTGAGCTTCGCCCTCTAACTTCTTCACACCCTCAACCCCGACCTCCGAACCCGCAAACACCAGATTCCCGAACAGCCCCGGGCGGTGGAACTGCACTTCACCCGTGGGCGACCAGGCCGTATACTCAGTCCCGCTCTGTGCGTACTCGATCCGGAAGAAGCCCGCCCGCAGGGTGTCGCCCGGCAGCGGCGGCATGTGCTGTGTCGACCGTCCGAAATCGCTCCACGCCAGCGCGACCTCAACGGTCATGCCCGTGTCCATGTCACCGTCCGCGTTCGGCGTGCCCTGTACGCTCACCGCGCTGCGCATGCCTGAAGCGGTCCAGTCGAGCTGGTTGCGGACGGTTTCTCCCGGCGGAAGGGGTTCGGAGGGTGCGGATGCCATGAGCAAGTCGAACACCGCGTTCAGGCAGTTCCATTCGAGTTCGTAGTAGTACACGCCGTCACCGTCAGGGTCGACAAACACTTCCACCACATCCTGCTGGTACAGCGGCTCATCGTGTCCGCTCATCGTGTTGTGCACCCGGCTGTCACGGGCCACGAACCCCACGTACAGCCCGGTGCTGTCCCACAACGTCTTCACCCGTGTGGACCACTGTGGCGCGGCGCCACTCACGACGTCAACCAGCACCAGCGAGTCCGCCTCCAGCCACGCGGCCTCATCCAGCACCCCGTCCACGCTCAGGGCCGTGCCTGCGTGACGGCAGCGTATGGTCGGGACCTGCCCGACCGCCGTACCGAAAAGTCCCGCCGCGAGCATTGCCGCGCCTGCTGTCCGGCCGCATCCCATCGCACACCTCCGCGCCTGTTGCGCCCCGCCAATATACAGAGTTGCCAAAGCGACAGGGCAACAGCCATTTTGCGGGAACATGGCAGACCGGGTACTCGACGTTTCGTGCTACAGCTCAGTTCTGCTCGTCCGGTATGCCCGGGAGCAGGGCGTTGCCGACGAACGCACGTTTGCCGGTATCGAGGATCAGCGGGCCACGCTCGAAAACGCGATGGAGTGGACCGACGTCGTCACGTGGTCACGTCTCGCCGCTAACATCGAGACTGCGCAGGGCGGCGAGCCCGGGCTCCTCGAGCGAATCGCTGAGAAGGTGACGGTCGGGGACGTTGGCTCGTTCCAACTCGCTCTCCTCAAGCTCGCCCCTGTCCGCGAGATCATCGGCCGCGTCGGCCACCACGTCAAGAGTTCCATGAACCGCAACCTCGCGGTGCGCATCGAGAACTACTCGGGCGGTGAAGCCGACCTGTTCATCTGCCCGACAGTCCTCGAGCGCTACACCCAGCAGGTGTGCGACTACAACCGCGGCACGGTGTTTGGGCTGATGAAGCTGAAGGGGATGAAAGACGCGTCGATTGAGGAGCTGTCGTGCTGCGTGCATGACGCCACCAACGAGTGCCACTACCGCCTTCGCTGGAACAGCCACGCGGGGTTCTTTCGCTCAATCTTCGATTCGCTGCGCTACGCGTTCAGCGGTCAGCGCCAGATAATCAACGGCCTCGAGGAGCGCTACCACGAGCTGCGCGGGCGCTACGAGGACATGCGGCGCGTGGAAGGGGCGTTGCGCAGGAGCGAGGCACGGTTCCGCGCGATATTCGAGAACATCGTCGATGTCTACTTCGAGGCGACGTCCGACGGGCGCATTATCGAGGTATCGCCCTCGGTAGAGGGGCTGACCGGCCGGCGGCCCGATGAAGTCTACGGGGTGTACCTGCCGGAGATCATCGCCGACACCGCCGAGCGCGAAGCCATGCTCGAAACCCTTCGCACCGCGGGTCACGTGCACGACTGCGAAGTGCACCTGCGGCATGCGGACGGGAGGATGCTGACCTGTTCGATTACGGCGGCGGCGATCCGCGACAAGGAGGGGCAGCCGTACAAGATATCGGGCACGATGCGCGATATCACGGCGCGCAAGGAAGCTGAGGTGGCGATTCGCGAGAGTGAAGAGCGGTTCCGGCAGCTCGCGGACACTATCGACGAAGTGTTCTGGCTGTGCTCGCCGCATTTCTCGGAGGTGTACTATGTCAGCCCGGCATTCACGAAGGTGTGGGGACGGGCGGGCAGCGCGTTCCGCGACAACCCCGCGCTCCTCGCCGACTCCGCGTTCGAAAGCGACCGCACGAAGGTGCGGGAATGGATGGAATCGGGGGTGAACGTCCCGCGGGGCCACGACGCGCCCTGTGAGTTCCGCCTGAGCCGTCCCGACGGCAACACGCGCTACGTGCGCGCCACGCTGTACCCGGTGTCCGACGAGTCCGGAGCGGTGTTCCGCCTTGCGGGGGTCGCCAGCGATATCACTGAAGAGCGGATAGCCACCGAAGAGCGCACGCAGATGGAGCAGCAGCTGTTCCAGGCACAGAAGATGGACGCGATCGGGCAGCTTGCCGGCGGCATCGCACACGATTTCAACAACCAGCTCGCCGGCATCATGGGTTTTGCCGAGCTGCTTCGCGACGAACTCGGGACCGATGTCAAGCTCGCCGCGTATGTCGACTATATCCTGCTCGGCTCGCGCCGCGCCGCTGAGCTGACCTCGAAACTGCTCGCGTTCGCACGGAAGGGCAAGTACCAGTCGGTGGCCACCAATGTCCACAAGGTCATCGCGGAAGTGGTCTCGCTGCTCGAGCACAGTATCGACAAACGCATCCGCATCGAGCAGACCCTTCGGGCAAGCCCGCCGGTCACCACCGGCGACCCGTCGCAGATCCAGAACGCGATACTCAACCTCGGACTCAACGCCCGTGACGCCATGCCCGAGGGCGGCACGCTGACGTTTGTTACCGAGATAGCCGACCTCGACGAGCGGTTCTGCCGCACCACACCGTTCGATATCAGGCCCGGACGGTATGTCAAGGTGGCGGTACACGACACGGGCATCGGCATGGATGACGAGACGCAGAAGCACGTGTTCGAGCCATTCTTTACCACCAAGACCGAGGGGAAGGGTACCGGCATGGGCCTTCCCTCGGTGTACGGCACGGTCCGCAACCACCACGGGGCGATTGTGATGGAGAGTGCCCCGGGCAACGGCTCCACGTTCACCATCTACTTCCCGCTCGCCGACAGCGAGGCAGAGACGGTCCAGACCGCCCCCCACCAGACTGTCACCGGCAGCGCTAACGTGCTCGTGGTGGACGACGAGGCGACGTTCCGTGACATGGCGGTGGCCACCCTGGCAAGCCTGGGGTACCGTGCGGTGGCATGCCCCGACGGGCGCAGCGCGGTCGAGTACTACCGGCACGCGGCCAACCAGATCGACGCGGTGATACTCGACATGGTGATGCCGGACATGGACGGAACCAAGACGTTCGCGGCGATCCGCGAGATCAGCCCCTCGGCACGAATCCTGCTGTGCTCGGGGTACAGCGTGGACGGCCGCGCGCAGGAACTGCTGAAACACGGCGCGTGCAGCTACCTGGAGAAACCCTTCCGCAAGGCCGAACTATCACAGAAACTGGCGGAACTGCTGGTGGGCAAGTAGCGAGAGGAAGGAGTCCGAAGTGAAGAGCGGGAAGTGAGAAGGGCTGCATCTCCTTCTCACTCCCCGATTCCCCTGGTTGTTCACTCCGCATTCCGCGATCCGCATTCTCTCACAGCTCGTTGTACGCCATCATCCGCACGCTCCCGGTCCCGGCTGCCTGCGCCAGACCCAGTGCCGCATCGACCGCCGCACTGCTGTACACCACGGTCCCGTTGCCGTTGCCGATACAGTTGCCCTCGGAGGGCGCCGCCGCAAGCGACCAGACCTGACCGATGATATTGCAGTGGATGTGCGCGATATCGTCGGCGACGACGATTCCCGTGAACGAGTCATCGTTGATATTCCTGATGAACGCGTCGCCGGCGTTGTTGTGGACCACCAGGATTCCCGAGCTGTTGCCGAAGTGCACCGCGTTCCAATCGCCGCCCGCCGGCAGTTCCACGTACGTCACCCCCGACAGCGGGAAGTTCAGGTCGCCAGGACTCGTGACATACTGCGAGCCGCTCGCGCCGCTCTGCGCCACACTCTTGAGGGTCCCGTCACTCAGCCCCAGCACCGCATCCGGCGTGGACGGTGACGTCCAGTCAGTCGAAGACTTCTCGGTGAGCACCGCCACCTTCGAACTGGTCTTGGTCGGCGTCGAGTATGTCCTGCCGCCGTCAGTGGTACCCGCCACCTTCGAACTGCCTTTCCGCGTGTACGTGCTGCTCTTCGTGCTGATTGCCAGCCCACCGGGGCCTGCATACGCCCCCGTGAGCGTGTGGTCGTTGCCGTCCACCACCAGGTTGCCGTTGGTCTGCACCGGCCCTACCGCCATGATCGCAGCATCACGCGGCACGCTGGCGGAAGCCCCGGCGAGTGTCTTGACCACGATCGCTTCCACCTCGGTCCGCGCCCCACTGCGCATCGTGGCGGTCGAACGCACCCGCAGCACGGTCCCGTCACAGTCGAGCATCGCTGGACCGCCGACAACCGTCGTTGTGCTCTGAAATGTCACGAGGATCACGCAGTCCTGAAAATCGCAGGAACTGGAGGTCAGGCTTGCGCCGATCTCCGACAACATCACCACGTCGTTGTCGCCTATCGATATCCTGCCGTGGGAGTCCAGGATCGGCTGCAGAAACTCCTCCAGGGAGGTCTGGTCGTCGTATGCCTCGTAGTCCGGCGGCTCGTCACCGTCCTTGAGCAGGATCACGTGCCCCGAGCGGTCGTCGGTGCGGTACGTCGCGTCGAACTTGTTGCTGTATTTCCCGCGTACCTTAATCATGATATCGGTGTTGGTGCCCACGTTCTCGAACGCCTGCTCCTCCTCGCCGTCAATCTCGGCGCCATCAAACAACTCCGTCCAGTTCAGCCCGCCGTCCAGGCTCGCCCACGCGTATACGCCGATCTCCGGGCCGCCCGCGCCGTAGGTAATAGCCGCGCCCAGCGCGGTGAACGTCACGTTCACCTCGGTTTTCGTCTTCACCCCGTCCCGGTAGATCTCGAACAGCGGATCGCTGCTGCCGCCCGCCGGACACGGCGAATACTCCGGCGCTTCACTGAGCGTTACCGTGTAACTGCCGCCCCCGAACTCCTCGTTGTCGAACAGCACGCCGTCGTCCTGCTGCAGCGCAACGGCCATGGCGTCCTCGTCGGCCTGATTCAGCCAGGCCCGCGCCCGCTCTATGCCGGCTTCCGCCACGTAGATCGAGCCCACGCGCTCCTTGGCCATCCCGCCGGACCGCACGTTGGACGCCGAGATGCGCAAGGCCATCGTACCCCCGACCATCAGCACCGCCACAATCACCAGCACCAGCATGGTACTCGTGCCACCTTCGCGTGCCCGCCAATCCCGTGAGCCTGACATGCCCTTCCTCCTTTGAGTGGATATGTATAACCACCCCTATACACTGCAAGGACTGTGCCACCACGCAAATCGGGCCATACGCCGTACCAGGGGCACTCAGACTTCGGGACTGCTGCGCGCAGGGGCCAGACTGACTCCCCGGCGGTGCAGTAACGCCGCGGGACTGCCGCAGCCGTGATACATATCCGGCGGGACCTTGCCGACGCCTGCCTTCGCGCACGGCGGGAGCCACTGCAGTGTATCGCAGACGATGCAAACTGGCATGTCAGCTGCCTACAGAGCCAAATTGGGGGGAGTCACCGTGAACCGGAGCGTGTCACGGTACATGCCGTCCGCTGTCCGCCTGGCAGATGACATCCGGCGGGAGCGGGCAGCCAGCGTGATGCGAATCTGGCGGACCTGGCTGGCGTTGGGCGCAGGCAAACCCGAAGAAGTGAGGTGCTGAATCCTGAACAACTCCACGTTGTCCAGGACTTCGTCGTCCGCTTTCTGTGCTCCTGCCTCGTACACGGTCCGCCTGAGTGTGGAGTCACCAGCACTCAGGTAGTACGTGTAGTGCTCGCCCATGTCGGCCGTGTCGCCGTCGTTGTTGAGATCTGCCCACACCTCCAGCCGTGTCGAGTCGAGTGTGGTGCCCGCGAACCCCACCCCGCGGACATCCAGACCCGCCTTGCGTGCTTCGCGGCTCATGAGCTCCATCACCACGCGCATCCCCTGCTGCAGCTCGGCGATATCGGCCTGAGTGGAGTAGGTCTTGTTCTGGCTGGCAAAGAAGCGGGTGATCAGTACCAGCAGCATCGCCATGATCGCCATGCCCACCAGCAGCTCGATCAGCGTAGCCCCCTCACAGCCCCGTCGCGTATCCGTCATGGTCCTCCTTCGTGCCCAACGCCAAGTACTGTCTGGAGGCAGAGCGAGTGGGCGGGCTCACCCCACGTCACGATCACACACCCGGCGGGTACTTCGCTTCCGGTGTCGACACTCGTGGCCACCCGGTACTGCGGCCCCATGGCATCCACTCGTTCGTACGACACCCCTGCCAGCGCCCCGGCCTCTTCCACACCCAGCCCCCGCAGTGTCTCCAGGCGAGCGGAGGCCAGACGCAGTGCATCGGCCTCTTCTCCCGACTGTGCGGTGTGGAGCGCGGCAACCGCGTCCATCTGCGAGCCCACGCTGAGCGCCAGCGCCACGAGCACCAGCAGCAGCAACACCAGCAACAGACTGTCCGCGGCTCCTCCGCTCACTCTCTTCCGCCCTGAAACCTTCGTGCCCGCTTCGCTCAGACACTGTCGTGTCATCCTGCCCTCCTGCTCTCTGCGGCCCCTGTCTTGTGTCTGTGTCTGCGGAACTCCCCCGCGCACAGCCCCACCGTGTTCAGCTTGCGCTGCACGCTGGGCCTGAACAGGCCCGAGCGGCGTGCGATCTCACTGACGTTGCCGCGACAGGCGTGCAGGAGGCCTCCGAAGTAGCGCAGGTCGAACTCGCGCAGCACTCGCGCCCGCGCCTCCACATACGGCCCGAACCACTCCCCCGCGGCATCGGCGCCGTCAAGCCCGAGCACCGTGTGCACCGTGGCCTCGTCAATCGCCCCTCTGCTCTCGGCCGCCACGGCAAGCACTTCCACCGTGTACCGCAATTCACGCACGTTGCCGGGCCAACTGTGCTCAACCAGCATCGCCATCGCCCCCGGTGTTACCTCGACGGGCTTGCCGCGCACGCGGTGCTGCCGGAGAAAATGTGCGACGAGTGGCGGGATGTCCTCGCTGTGCTCCCGCAGCGGGCGCGTGCGCACCTGCGCCCCCTTCAGCCGGTAATAGAGATCTTCACGGAAGAAGCCGCGCTCAACCATCTCGAACATGTCGCGGTTGGTCGCGCTGACAAGCCTGATATCGACGGTGCGGGGTTCCGAAGCCCCCACGGGGAGGAACTCCCCGCTGTCGAGCACCCGCAGCAACTTCGCCTGTATCGCCGGCGAGGTCTCCCCGACTTCGTCGAGGAACAGCGTCGAGCCGTGCGCCATCGCCACCAACCCCGTCTTCTCCCGGTCGGCCCCGGTAAACGAACCCTTCATGTGCCCGAAAAACTCCGACTCTTCGAGGTGTTTGGGAATCGCCGCGCAGTTCACCGCCACCAGTTGCTGCCCTGAGCGCCCGCTTGCCGCATGCACCGCACGCGCCACCAGTTCCTTGCCCGAGCCCGATGGGCCGGTGACCAGCACGGGGAAGCCCCCGCGTGCCACCGTGCGGATATCCTCACACAGGCGGTGCGCATACTGCGAGACACCCACGATGCCAAACGGTGCGGCAGGCACGGGCCAGGGTCCTCCGGACACGGGTAGAAGGCACTCTGTATAATACCACTTATACGACCGATTGACAAGGATGAACCGTCACGCGAAACCGCCGTGCGACATCCCCCTTGCATTCATCGGCGAAGGGGCGTATAATCTGTCTATGGAACGCGACCCGGTACCGTTGCCCAACGTCTTCGAATACATGGATTTCCGTGGGTACCTCAAGGACGTGTTCACCGTTCTCAACACCACCCGCGGAATCTCCTACCGCGCGTTCGCGCGCATGGCGGGGTCCACCTCCCCCAACTACCTGCAGTTGATCCTCGCCGGCAAGATGGCGCCGAGACCCCGGCAACTCGCCAAGCTGGCGTCTTCACTGCACCTGAGCAAACCCGAAGCGAGTTTCCTGTCGCACCTGGTCGGCTTTGCCGCGGGCCGCACGCTGGCGCAGAAAGAGCGCGCGTTCCGCGCGGCCATGAAAGCGGCGAAGCACGCCCGCGCGTGCATCCTCGAAGCCGACCAGTACGAGTATTTCCGCCAGTGGTACCACTCCGCGGTCCGGGCAGTGCTGGGGTACTACCGGATGCAGGAGGGCAACGAGACATACGAGGGAATCGCCCGAATGCTTCGACCGCCGGTCCCCGCGGCAAAGGTGGAAGAATCCATCAAGCTCCTGCTGCGCCTGGGGCTCATCGAAGTCAACGAGCAGGGGTACTACTGTCAACGGGATGCGGTGTTGACGACTGGCGATGAAGTGAAGTCGCTGCAGGTGGTACGCTACCAGCTGCAGACGCTCGACCTGGCCAGGAAAGCTCTTGAAGCCTGCCCGCCCGAAGAGCGTGACATCTCCACCATTACGCTCAACATCTCCGAACACGGGTTCCACGCGATCAAGGAGCGTCTGCGCGTGTTCCGCAAGGAAGCGATGGCGATTGCGCAGGGGGACACCGAGGATGACCGGGTGTACCAGTGCAACCTGATGCTGTTCCCGATGGCCACGCCGGCGAAGCGAGGGGGGCAGCCATGATGTCGCGCAGTGCGGCAGTCCGTCTGGCCCTCACTGTGCCGCTGCTGGCGCTGCTCGGCTGCAGCACCGGCGGCGATTCCCTGGCAGGCGGCGCATCCGAAACCGGCAACGCCGGGGTCGGGGCAGTTCGTGTCGAGACCCACGATGCTCCCCCGCCGGACAGTATCGAGAAGGTGGTTCTGCAGTTCACGGGCACCGATGCGCGTGACGTGGACAGCGGATGGATTGCACTCGACACACTGCCGCGGACGGTGGATTTCCTTGAACTGGTGAACGGGCGTACCGCGCTACTGGCCGACACCACGGCCCCGGTGGGCGACTACTCGCAGATCCGTCTGCTCACCGGTGACTCCTGCTTTGTCGTGGCCAACGGCCGATGGTACCCGCTGGCTGTGCCCAGCGGCGCCGGCAGCGGCCTGAGAATCGACGTCGACTTCACGGTGCACGAGGACTGCACCGCCCTCGTGTACATCGACTTTGACGCGTCCCGCTCACTCGTGCCGGCCGCCGGCGGCTTTGTACTGCAGCCCAGTCTCAAGGGGTACGACGGGTGCCTGACCGGGCGCATTGCCGGCACGGTGCGTGATACCGCCGGTATGCCGGTGAAGCGGGCGGAAGTGGTGGCGCAGGGACTGGCGGACACCGTCGCCACGCTGACCGATGGGACCGGGGGGTATGTGCTGACCGTACGCCCCGGAGCGTTCCATGTGACATGCATGTCCCGGCGGTTCCCTGAGGCCGACACGAGCTACTCCTCGATAGAAGTACTGCGCGGGGCCGTTGCCGAGGGTGTCGATTTCGTGTTGCGCTAAGCCCCGAAACCACACCGAGCGCAATGGCCGCAGCCGCAAAGCCCTTCCTCACGCGCATCGCTCCCATCGCCGTTTTTTCCGCGGCGCTTGCCTGGTACTTGGCCACCCTTGCCCCGGGTCTTCTGCTGGGTGATACGGCCATCCTTCTCGACAACATCCGCTCGCCGGGGCTGTCCTCTCATGTCAACTACCACCCACTCACCGTGCTGTGGGCACGACTGGTTGCACTGCTCCCTCTCGGCAGTTTCGAGTACCGCGCCAACCTGTCGTCTGCCCTTGCAGGTGCTGCGGCTGTGGCCGTGGTGTACGCGGCGTGTCAGTCGCTGACTGGCCGTGTGTTGCCCTCACTCGTTGCCGCATCCCTGTTTGCCGTGTCGCACTCGATGTGGTGGCACAGCACCATGATCGAGTGCTATGCATGCAACGCCCTTCTCACAGCGCTCACGGTGCTTCTGATGATCCGCTATGCGCAATCGCGCACACTGCGGGCGCTGGCCGCGGCAGCGATGGCGGCGGGTCTCGGCGCATTCAACCATGTGCTGCTTGGAAGCCTGGCACTCGGAGTGATGGCATGCGCGGCAATCGATGCAGTCCATGCACGGTCCGATGGGCGGCGAAGGTTCGCCTGGTGCTGCGCTGCGCTGACCGCCGGACTGCTTCCCTGGCTGGCTGTGCTGTTCATGGATGCGCGTGAATACGGGCTGTCCGAAGCCCTGCGGGGGGCCTTCGTCGGCGCATTCGGCGGGATCATGCTCAGAGGAGAGCTGTGGGCCGGGCTCCTGGACAGCGCATACCTGCTCTTTCTGCAGTTTCCCAGCCCGTTCCTCGTATGTGTCGTGGCAGCACCGTTCATCGTCGCCATGCGGCATACGCTGCCGGCCCGGGTAGTTGTCGGACTGGCCGTGACCGTCGGAACCAACGTTCTCTTCTTTGCCACCTACAATACGTGGGACCGTTTCGCGTTCCTCCTGCCGTCCTTCACAGTCGCCGCGATCCTGGCTGCCGTACCCCTCCGCTGGGTCCTGCCGAAGCTGGCCCTGGACAAGCGCGGACTCGGCGCGGCGGCAGCACTGCTGTGGGCGGTCAGTTTCGTTCTGCCGGGCTGGCTGTACAGCCGACTCGCGGTCTGGGGCCAGGACCCTTCCAGCTGCTGGCACCGCCGGTACGACAACGAATACTGCATAAACACCCACCGGGTCAGCGAATACGTGGCGAACCCCAACAAGCGACACTACCGGGACATCGAGGAGTTCGCCGAACTGGTATTCGCGCAGCTCCCCGCGAGCGCTGCACTCGTGGATGTGGATTCGCGCACATACTACCCGCTGGAATACCTGCAGCGCTACCACGGCCGCCGTCCCGATCTGCGGCTGATGCTTGTCAACTCCTGGGGGTTCAGCAACTGGGGCGCCGATCAGTCCGAAACAGTATCGCACGCCCAAACCGCCTATGCGGCCAACAGCGAGTTCTACACGGTCACGCTCGACCATCCCCTCGGGGCGTTTTTCGACCGGGCCCGTGGCGCACCGTTGCCCTTCAGGCCGCACTACCTTGACGCGGCACGCTGGGTGTATCGCCTGCAGACCCGCGACCAGTCAGGTCCTGCGCAGGCCCTCGAACTCAGGCCTGGCGACATGCGCAATATCGGCTACCGTGATGTCTGCGCAGTGGAACACTGCAGGATACTCGACCAGCCCATGCGCGAGTTCGGCACGCGGTGGCTCAACGACGACCAGCTGTTCGTGCACTCTCCGGGACCCGGTGCCGCGGTCGCGCTTCCCCTCACGTTCAGCGGGCCGTGCCGGAAAGTGACCGTTGCTCTCACCACTGCCCCCGACTACGGGATGACCACCATTCGCATGAGCGGCCCCGAAGCCCCGGATACGGTCGACCTGTACACGCCGAGGGTAGCAGCAAGGACCGTCTCCCGGCCGTTTCCGGGCACACCGGGCGTTCCCTGCACGCTGTGGATACGGTCTATCGGCATGAACCCCGCCAGCACCGGCGCACATGCCGGTGCTGACTGGATTCAGTGTGAATGAGCGGCTGTGGAACTCAGAAGCGCGGAGCCCTGACTGAAGAGCGGCCCGTTTCCACCACCACACCAAGACAGGACGGCACACCGGACGAAGAGCGCACGAGACTGCCGCGCAGGTCGAACACGCGGGTTGTCGGCCGCACGGGCCGCACAGCAGCCGCACGCGTGGTTCCAACAGCAGTGGGCGCATCCACAGGCCCAACTGCGGCACTTGCCACTGGTGCACCGGCACTCGGCGTGCCGCTCTGTGCCTTCGGAGTGACCTCAAACGCAATCATCGCTTCCACATCGTCCAGCGTCAGCACGTATGTATCCGCCGTGGCTCCGGCAATGGCCACACCGCCGCGCAGCCACCGGAAGGTCGTGGCCCCTTCCGGGTCCCCGTCGCCGTCACTGTAGGTATACGAACCAGTGAGTGTGCTGTCGAGGTATGCTGTTCCCGACACGGCAACACCACTCGCCACCGGCGCCACACCCGTTGCGGCCTGGATTGGACCCAACGGGGCGCTGCCGACCGGCGTACCCGTGCGCGGCAGACCTGTTGCCGACACGGGTGTAACCACGAACGCGAGGCGAGCGCCCTGGTCGGCGATCATGAGCGTGTAGGTTCGCCCTGTCGCCCCGGGGATATCGCTGCCGTTGCGCACCCACTGGTACGTGGACGCACCCTCGAGATCACCGTCAACGTCACTGTACGTGTAACTGCCGCTCAGCGTGGCGCCCACCGTGTCGATGCCGCTGACGGTGACGTTGCTCGCGATCGGCTCCGATCCCACTGCCGCGGCAACCGGTCCCTGCCCCGCACTTCGCACGGCCGTGCCGCGCGACACACCCGTGGCGGCCACCGGCGTCACCTCGAAGAACACGTACTTGCCCTGCGTCGACACGGGCAGTTCGCAGACGAGTGTCGTGCACGCGCTGAGAGCCGTGAGATTGGTCCCAACCGCGTCATCGGCCCGGTACCAACGGTACCGCGACGCCCCTTCTGCGTCACCCTCGTTGTCGGCATACGTGTACTCGCCTGTCAGCGATTCGCCAACGGTCAGCGTGCCCGTAAACGATACCGCGCTGGCGGCCGGGGGAAGGTTGCCCTGGCCATACTCCACCACCACTTCCACGTAGTCGGCGAGCAGCACCATGTCGGTGGGCCGCCCCGACTTGGCGGTCATGATACCCGGTTCGAGCGCGCAGATGTCGGCCCAGACCCAGGGCGCCCCGGTTGCCGGGCTGGTTTCCCACGTGTGCTCGTAGAACGCGTACGACAGTGCCACCTCGTCAATAGCCGGGTCCTTGTAGTCGACGTTGTTCGTGTGGACGCACACCACCGCCCCGTCGTAGGTGCCCCTCAGGTCGACATCCGAGCGCAGATACGCGCGGACCGTCACCGAGGAGATGATGTCTGCCGGGTCGAGCGTGGTATCGCCGACCAGCTGCGCGATGATCTGCCGGTCGATGCCGA
>CAZJJT010000048.1:0-15215 GCA_964546395.1 uncultured Fibrobacterota bacterium | reverse complement strand
GGCGTAGCGTGCAAACAGAAGGTGTGGCAGGTCGACACTCACCCAGTCGCGGTCGCTGATTCCTGCCTGCGCATGGGCGTCATCGGCAAGGCGTGCCGCGGCGGGCGCCAGTCCTCCGTGCACCGATGAGTCGACAAGGTGCCATATTTCGCCCGGTCCGCGCGCATCGCCGCTGCAGAACGCACTGACACCACCGCCGAATACGTCCCGCAGCCCTGCCAGGCGTTCGCGGGCCCAGTCGGTTGACTCGGTGCTGAAGGGGGAGACAAAAGCGATGCGCTGGTGACCCAGGTCACGAAGGTGGAGTGCGACCTGCCGCGCACTCGACCGTGCGCCCTGGATACGCACCACCGATATCTGCCGGCCGCTGCTCAGGCGCGGCATCGGGGCGTCCCCCTGCACATCGGCGATCACCACCGGTCTTCCGCTCGCGCCCAGTCGTGTGGCGATGGCGGCGGTTTGCTCGGGGGGGATTGCGGCGATGACGACATAACCGATAAGCGAGGGGTCAGGATCAACCGGCCTGAACGAACTGCGGAACTGCAGTGTGGTGGCACTGATGGCGCATTGTCGCTCCAGCACCGAGCAGAAGTCGGCAACCTTGGTGCCGAACGTAGCGAAGTCGGCCATGTCGGTGCTGGGCGCCACCATCATGATCCTGCCTGCACCGTGGCGTGACTCGGTACGGGCCACCACCCACCGCCGTCCGCGCCGCACAAGGCTCCCTCGGGCCGCCAGCACCCGGAGCGCACGGCTGACTGCCGCATGGCCGGTGCGGTAGCGGGCGCGAAGTTCCTTTGCGGGTGGGAGCGGGTCGGGGAGTGCGCCGCTCAGCACGGCCTGTTCTACCTCGTCAGCGAGACGGTCGGCGCGTGGGACGTGAGCGCGCGCCTCGACCTCTGGGGCAGGCACAGCCACTGCTGCCGAGGGGTCTTTCCAGCAGGTTCCTGCCCGGTGACGGACCGAGAGTATCCCTTTGCGTGCGCACGCGCGCACTGCCCGGTGCATCACGCGTGGCGATACCCCTGCGTTGTGTGCAAGTTGCACCACCGTGGGGAGGCGTTCGCCGGGACGGGCGTTGTTCTGCCGGAGCACTTCGAGGTACTCGAGCGCGCGGGCGAGTGCGGGGGTTGATCGCGTTGCTGCTGTCATGTGCCCTAATATAGCGGCGCGGAGATGTGAGAGTTGTTGAGGTGGCCCGCTGGGATGGCGCTGATATGTGAGTGGATGCTTCTGGGTGCATTCGGCCAGGTAGGCCGCGGGGTACTGTCATGGCGTGGATGGGGACGTTCTGGCGCACGTACTGCCTGCGCGGCGGGGGCCGCTGCGGTACTCCCGTGGCGTACACCCGACACGTTTGCTGAACTGCTGCGTGAAGTAGCCCTGGCGGCGGAACCCGCACTTCGCGGCCACTTCGCCCACGCTCATGTCGCCCCGACCAAGCAACAGGCGGGCTTTCTCAAGCCGGTGGCGCAGTACGTTCTCCATGGGACTGACCCCGAAGTTGCCCCGGTACAGCGCGGCAAACCGTGACACACTCAGCATCGCTTCCCGTGCCATCTGCGGTACCGACCAGTCGGCGTCCGGGTGACGGCGGATCCGGAAGTGAATGCGCTGAAGACGGTCGAGTGTGCCCTGTGGACTCTCGAACAGGCCGGGCTCGCGTAACCCCCGCGTCATCTCGGCCAGCAGAAGCATCAGGCGCGCCGCCAATACGACTCCCGTTTCCGGCTCGCCCTGTTCGCGCTCCGCGCACATCGCCTCGGTGGCCTGCGTTGTTCGCTCGCACGCCAGCGGGTAGAACAACCGTCCCACCGGCAAAGACAGGTGCTGCAGCAGTGATGCTGCCCGGGGGCCGCGGAACCGGACCAGGTCGTAGCGAAGCGCTCCCCACTCCCCGCGGAACCACTGTCGATGGCCCGGCGCGTAAAGAACCGCTCCGCTGGGGTTAGCCACAACCCGTCCGTCGACGGTCAGTACCCGTGCGCCCTCACGGAAGTGCACCAGCGTGTACTCATCGGAGTTGCCGGGAGCAGCGACGGCGCCGCGCGCAGCATGCGTCGCACCCGACAGTACCTCAGTAACCGCGATGTCGTCCCACACGTTCTGTCCAGTAGTATGCATGCAGTGTGGTTGAATAGTGTAAAATGCCAGCCGAATAATATAAACATTTGCCAGACCTCCCTCGGTACATTGCTGAAAGACACAGGCCCGGTTCCTCAAAGGAGCACTCTCATGGCAACCAGACCCCTTACTCTTGTCGTGGCGTTCGCCTGCCTCTGCCAGGCCGGCTACAACCTGACGTTCTCAACGTACCTCGGGGGTGCTGCCGACTGGGACCAGGCCCGTGATGTGTGTGCGGACGCGCAGGGCAGCGTGTATGTCACCGGCGGCGTCACCTCCTCGGACTTTCCCACCACGCCCGGCGTGTACGACAGGACCTACAACACCGGCGGCACGCAGATCGGCAGCGGCGGGTTCTGCGATGCATTCGCGAGCAAGTTCGACTCTTCGGGGAACCTGGTCTGGTCGACATACCTGGGCGGGCCCAACTACGACCGGGGCTACGGTATCGAGGTCGATCCGCAGGGATACGTATACGTTTGTGGTCGTGCCGGGCCGGGGTTCCCGGTGACGGCGGGCGCGATCCAGACGCAGTTCAAGGGGGTGGATGCGGGGATCTATGGCCAGAACAACGGCTTCGTGGTCAAGCTCGAACCGGACGGTTCGGATATCGTGTGGGCCACGTATGTGGGGCTGGGTTCGCTGGTGAGAGACTTTGATGTTGACGACAGCGGCAACGTGTACACCAGCCTCGTGTACGAGGGCGGCTCGGGCACACTGCCGTCTTCGTGGTTCACCGGCAGCTACCAGCCCACGCGCAACGGCGGGGGCGAAACCGGGCTCATCAAGATTGGTCCGGACGGCGGAAGCGTACTATGGGCGACCTGGCTTGGCGGTTCGGGTAATGAGCAGAAGGAAGCGAATGTGCGGATTGACGCGAGCCACAACGTGTACATCGGGGTTGGTACGTGGTCCTCCGACATGCCTACGACAGCAGGAGCACACGACCGCACGCTCAACGGTGCGTCGGACGCGTGGTTCGGCAAGCTGAGCCCGGATGGGAAGAGCCTGCTGTTCGGCACGTACTTCGGCGGCAACGGGGATGAGCTGGGGTGCAGCACGCACAACCTTGCTGTCGACGAGTCCGGGAATGTGTACCACACTGCCTGGGCCGGCAACGGGTCTTTCCCTACGACATTCGGCAGCTACGGGGGAGGCAACGGCGATTGTCTCGTCGCGAAGTTTTCGCCGACCGGGGCGCTGCTGGCAAGCACGTACGTAGGGGGGAGTGCCGACGACGATGCCGATGGGGTGTACGTGCGCAACGGCGTTGTGTTCTTTACTGGTTCGACCAACTCGGGCGACTTTCCGGTCACAGGTGATGCGTACCAGTCGAGTTTCGGGGGTGGTACCCAGGACGGTGTGCTGGTGGTGCTGAGCGATGACCTGCGCACCTGTCACTACTCGACCTACATGGGCGGTTCTCACTGGGACTATGTCCGCAGCTGCTTTCTTGGCGACAACGGCAACCTCTACATCACGGGTTCGGGTGATGGCAGCGGGTGGCCGGTGCTCAACGCCTTCCAGGACTACTTTGCGGGCGGAGTCGGTTCGTGCTACGAGGGTGGCTGCGGGGCTGGGGATGTTGTCGTGGCTGCGTTCAGCTGCGAGTCGGCAACCGGTGTTGTTCCGGGGAGCAGCTCTCGGCCCACAGGGTCCGACCGACACGGCGCGGCGGGGGGCCTGCATGATCTGCGCGGACGGGTCCTCATGGGGGACGGACTCGCGGGCAGCGGCGTGTATCTGGCGGGTCATTCGGTACGTTGCTGGCCTGAGTGTCTCGGCCAGCCGGTCGTGAACTCGCGCGCATCGCATCCTCACCGTTGAAATGGACAACGACGGGACCGATGAGCGCACGCTGCTCGCGAGCGGGTTCGCCTGGTTCCATTTCACCGACAACTCACCGCCGTTGTTCGAGTTCAACACCGACTTCTCGCAGATCACCGTCACGTATACCGCGGTGTGGGGCCACGGCAGTGTGATGACTATGGATGGGCAGTACGTGCTCATGGACTGGTGGGAGAACGGGCACAACAAGTTCCGCGTGTGGGACTTCGACCTGCGCGCTCCCGCACCGCGGGGGTGCGCTTCTCATGTGGTGAGGCGTTCACGCACGATGGCCGGGGTCCGCAGGTACCCGCGAGTCGTCTTCGTCACCGGCATGTCCCCAATAACCGCCTGTGCCATCAGGTAGCCCAGCGTGTCGAGGTCGGGTTCGACACACGTGATGCCGGCGGGCAGACAGTCCAGGTCACTCTCCAGTCCGACCAGAGCCAGGTCCTGTGGGACCCGGACCTCGTGGTTGCGGGCCCACTCGAGCGCCTCGACAGCCAGGCGGTCTGCGGCGAATACCCAGAGCGTGCCCGGCTCGGCCAGCTCCGGGTAGTACTCGGCAAACACTGGCGCTGCGATGCACTCCCCGGCGATGTCCCACAGCGAACGCATCCCATACGCCTTCAGGACTGCCGATGCAGTAGTCTCGGTGAGACTGCCCATGTGCCGGCCGAGGTAGCGGTCGACGCTGAATGGGCGGCCGGCATTTCCTGCGATCAGTCGGAACGGGACTGCCGGGGCGGCGATGCGGAGTTCGTTGCGCAGCTTGAGCACCGGCCACACCGAAGACCATGAGTAGCCGCTGTCGATGTCGTAGGGCACGCGTACGTCGTGGAAGAAACAGACCCGGCGGTAACCACGCAACGCGGTGAATGCGGCTGTCTCGCGCGCAACAGAGGTCGACAGGTGGCTGCGGAGCAGCACGTGGCCGGCGACTCTCGACGCTGGAGGGTTGCGGTGGAAGTCGACGAGGACAGGCGGGGGCGGCTCTCGTGCCTCGCGTGCCGCTCGAGTGATACCGGCAGCCAGGGCCCGCACCAGCTCAATGCGCTCATTGCTTACCTTGTAGAACACCACGCCGTAGGGCATGCGACGGCTGCGTACCCACTGCGCCAGGTGCCCGGGAAGTTCATCCCATGTGGCGAAGAGCAGCACGAAGCCGTTGGCGGACAGCTCATGGTGCAGCCTGCGGTAGGAGTGGGCAAGGAAGTCGCTTCTGAACGCGCCCCGAAACTCCGCGGCGTCCGTGGCAAACAGGTACACCTGCTTGCGCGTCTCGCCACGCACCAGGGCCGCGAACCTCCCAACAAACCATCGGGTGCCGATGCGTGTCAACAAACCCTGAGCAGCCAGTTCACGACAGGCACGGGCAACCGTTGCCGGCGCCACGTGGAACTGCGCGGCCAGCTGCTTCTGTGAGGGCAGAGGCTCAGTGCGCTTCAGCTCCCCTCGGCCGATACCTGCCATGAGCTGCCCCGCGAGCGAAGCAGCCGACACCTGTTGCGCACGGTCAACCGCAGGTACGGGCTGAGGGCCCGGAGCGACAAAAGTGCCTCGGCCGCGAATACGGACCACATCGCCACTCCTGCGGGACGCTGCCATGGCCCGCTGCACGGTACGAAGAGACACTCCGAGATCTGCGGCGACCGTTCGGTCTGCAGGCAGCGGTGAACCGGGCAACAGTCCGGCGTGCACGCGCCTGAACCACGCCGTGACGGCTGCCGCCCCCTGTGGCGGCGCACCTGGTGGTGCGCTCGGTTGGCGTATTTGGCGCATATATGGTACCAATATATGCTATATCTGTAGTGCGCGCCAGGTCGGCATGCTCTATGATAGTGCTGACAGCAGCACACGGCACCAGGAAGGGGCCCTGCATGCACACCAGACTAGTGACACTCGCCCTCATCTGCACCACTATCAAGGCAGGTGTTTGCATGGCACAACAGCACCCGAACGTGTTTATCAATGCCGCCGAGATAGCCGCTGTCAGGGCGCGCGTTGGCGCGAATCAGCAGCCGTGGAAGCGTGCGTACGATGAGATGATTGCCGATGCCAACGCGGCTCTCAACCAGGCCCCGAAGGGGGTGACGTCACAGGGGTCAACGTCGCATGACTACTACACTCAGCAGCCCTATGACTGGTCGAACAACATGCCGAGTCCCTGTGGCGCGACACACTGCGACGGCCTGATCAACCCGCTGGCTGACCGGGCTGACTACGAGGCTGCCGAGGACGTGTGTCGTGCGATCCGCGATCTGGGCATGGCCTACGCGTGTACCGACGATACACGCTATGCCGACAAGGCGATCGTGCTTGTCAACGCCTGGTGTCTCGATGCCGCGACGTACATGACACCCCACTACACCAACGGCCAGTCGGAGATTGAACTCTCCGTCACCATTCCGGGCATGTTCTACGGCGCAGACCTCATGTACGGCTATGCCGGCTGGGCAGCCGCACAGAAGGCGGCGTTTCTTCAGTGGGCAGCCGACTTCACCCAGAGCGCAACATCCTGGAGTCGCACGAACAACTTCGAGAACTGGCGCCTGGTGGTGCTCGCCGCCGGTGCGGCCCTGACCGACAACCAGCAGTTGCTCGACCGGGCCTGCGCGCGGTGGCGCGAGATCATTCCCAGCCAAGTTGCCGCCGACGGTCACTTGACACAGGAGACCAGCCGTACCAAATCACTGGACTACTCGACCTACGCGCTCAACGCCATGCTGCAGACCGCCGAGATCGCCCGCCACCGCGGTGTCGACCTGTACCACTACACCACGTCGGGCCGTGGGCTTGAACTCGTCCTCGACTATCACGCGCCGTTCATCGTGAACACGTCCGCCTGGCCGTACGAACAGATTGCCGCCTACACCGGCGCGAACACCGCGGTGTTCGAGTGTGCCTGCTCGATGTGGGGGAAGCAGTCGTACCTCGATGTGATCAATCGCTGGGGGCGGCCGATGTACGAGAACCGGATCATGGGCTACACGACTCTTACTCACGCGGGTGGGTTCGTGGTGGCACCCGACGAAGACCCACCGGAGATCGAGTCGGTCTCGGCAGCGGTGGACTCCACCAAGGTTCGCGTGGTGTTCAGCGAAATGGTGGAGCAGTCAAGCGCCACCAACACGTCGCACTACGCGGTGAGCCCCGGGGTAGCTGTCAGCAACGCGCAACTCTCACCGGACGGCAAGGTGGTGACGTTGACCGTATCGCCCCTTCAGGAGGCGGTCAACTACACGCTCACGGTGAGCAACGTCAGTGACCGCGCTTCACCGGCCAACACGCTGACCTCGCAGCAGGTCGGGTTCGAGTTTCTCGGCGGGCTGTTCGATGACTTCGAGGAAGGCGGGCGGCTTGAATGGACACCCAAGACCCCGTCCCGCTGGCAGATCGACACTGACAGCGGCGATCACTCGTACCGCATCAACACCACCGACTTCCTGAACGACGGTGACATGCTGGGGGAGTACTCGCTGCTGGCGGGGCATGTGTTCGGTGATTTCACGATGGCTGTCTCGGTCCGCTCCGATGAGCTCAGCAGCAACAGCGCGGCCGACGCCGCCGTGGTGTTCGGGTACCAGAACGCCACGAACTACTATTACGTGATGCTGAACGTGGCGGCGCAGTGGACACAGGTGTTCCAGGTAGTCAACGGAGTGCGCACTGCGCTGGCCACATCGTCGGTTCCGGGCCTTGCGCTCGACCGGTACACCACCGTGGTGCTCACTCTCGAAAGCCAGGCGCTCCGCGTCGAGGTGGGTGGTTCCACTGTCATGACCGCAAGCCTGCAGACGGCCGGACATGGTGCGGTTGGTCTCGGTTCCTACAACGACGCTGCTCTTTTCGACGATTTCTCTATCGCATCTGCTTCCGGCTCTGCCGTGAATGCGCTGCCGAGGGGCGTGTTGCCGCTGGCGGCATGTGGCCGAGCTTCTGCTCCCCGCAGCTTCGATCTTGGTGGACGACTCATCCGGGCGACGTGCGGGAATTCCGGCCGGTGCAGGAAGGCGTGCCGTATCGTGGCTGACAGCAGGGGAAAGCGAACAGTCGACACTTCGCGGGTGCCCCCCAGCAGCGCCACGCATACCAATGCAGCAGCCCGGGGGCTACCCTGAGGGCGAAGCGACTATGCATTTGTGCCCTGCCCCCACGGGGGTGCAGACGTCCGGACCGGAAGAGACCCCGGCACACGGGCCATGGGGCACAAGGTCCGGACTGACGCGTGGTCCTGGCGCCGAAACCGAAATGGTTGCCGGTCAGTTCGTGTATTTTCCGACAATGACACCCAAGAAGTTCTATGACTGGCAGACCGCTGGCGGCACCGATGATGTGATGCGACTGGTGGACTGCCTTGAGCGTGCCGACATCTCGTGGTGTGCTATCGGTGGTGTTGCGGTCAACCACTGGGCGGCCGAACCCATGGTGACACAGGATGTGGACCTGGTGGTTGCTGCTGAGCAGACCGCACAGGCAATCGGTCTGTTTGAGCAGGCCGGCTTCGTGTCACAGCGTTTTCAGTGGTCAGTCAACTTCAGGGGACACTCCGAGGTGAGTATCCAGCTGAGTACCGAGGAGTTGTACCGCGACTTCCCGTCTCGAGCGGTTGCTGCAGACGTGCACGGGATACTCATGCGTGTGGCTTGCCTGGAGGACACGCTGAAAGGCAAGGTTGCCGCATGGCGTGATTCGGAGAGACGGCAGAGCAAGCGACTGAAGGACCTCGGGGACATCGCCCGCCTCGTGGAAAGCCATCCAGAACTGTGGACGTCACTCGACCCGGACCTTCAAAGCCAGATCAGCAAGCCGGGATAGCAGGTCCCGTGCTCCCTGGAGCACCCCACAGCAAACGTCTGGTCGTTGAGCGGCGCACCGGAAGCGCGTTCGTGAAGGGGATTCGCACGGCGCGCTTGGCAACTGACACCTGAGGTGTGCGGAAGGCATATTCCCGGCCATCACGAGGAGGGCACACGATAACTGAGGAACGTATCTGGCCCGGCGCAGCGCCGGGGTTGGTAGAGTCGGGACAGCAGGAATCGGCGCAGGACAGCGACCACCCCTTGTTCCGACGCCGTCACCTGTCGGGGGTCACCGTTCCCACTATCACCACGTTCCCGGCCCCAGCCAGTCGTGCCAATGGCATGGCGGTGATTGTCTGCCCGGGCGGCGGCTACCGGATCCTGTCGATGGATACCGAGGGCTACGATGTCTGTCGGTGGCTCAACAGCGTCGGGGTGACCGCGGTTCTGCTCAAGTATCGTCTCCAGCCGTACGGCGACACGGGCGGCGTGAAGGTGCCGCTGGTTGATGCGCAGCGCGCGGTCCGCATCGTGCGCAGCCGTGCCAGGAGGCTCCGGGTACGCCCCGACCGCATCGGTATGGTCGGGTTCTCGGCAGGTGGACACCTGTCGTGCATGACAGCCACGCACTGGGATCTGGGCAACCCGAAGGCAGTCGACCCTCTCGAACGCCTCAGTTCCCGCCCCGATTTCATCATGCCGATCTACACGGCGGCGCGCGACGATGTGCTCTCCAAGGTATCAATCGACACGCCGCCTGCATTCATCGTGACTGCCACAGACGATTTCCTTGCCGACCACAACGTGGCGTTGTTCAATACGCTCCGCACATTCGAAGTGCCGGCCGAGTTGCACTTCTTCCAGAAGGGCGGGCACGGTTTCGGCCTTGGTCCGCAGGGCGATGCGGTGGCCAACTGGCCGCTGCTGGCAGCGGCATGGCTGCAGGAAGTGGTCGCACCCATGGCGCCGTTCGCTCCCTCTGCACCGCAGCGGCCGGTACCCAAGGAGAAGGGGTTCCACAAGCGTATCACCTGCGGCACAGCGCGGAGCTTTCAGGACCGGGCCGGACACGTGTGGGAACCAGACAGCGCCTACGTGAAGAAGGGTGGGAAGGTGAACAGGGGCGCAATTCGGGTGGGCAACACAACCATGCCGGATCTGTATCGCACCGAACGCTTCGGCGCTGACACGATCCGGATCCCGACACCCAACGGTGCCTACCGGGTCAGCCTCCACTTTGCCGAGACCTACGAAGGGGTCACGAAGGCGGGGCAGCGGGTGTTCGACATTGCGCTGCAGGGCAAGACGGTCCTGGCTGGCTTCGACCCGCTGAAAGCGGCGGGGGGGAAGGGGCGTCGGGCCGTGGTGAAGCGGTTCGCGGTGACAGTGAAGAACAAGGCGTTGGTTATCGGGCTCAGGCCAGTCAAAGAGAGCACGCTCATCAACGCCATCGAGATAGCCCCGCGGGCCTAGCCAATGACCTCTCTGGGCATCACGCTCGTGCTGCTGTCTGCAGTGCTGCACGCAGCCTGGAATACCTACTCCAAGTCGTTCGGCAACCCGGTGTCGTTTCTGTACTGGGCCATGGCCTGGTCGGTGGGTCTGTACGTGCCGCTCTTCGTCGCCGGTCTGGTGTTCGCGCCGTTTCCGCCGGCGGTGTGGGGGCTGGTCAGCCTTTCGGGTGCCGTGGCCGGTGTCTACTTCGTCGGCCTGGCACTGGCGTACCGGGACGGGTTGGTCTCGGTTGCCTACCCGTTGGCACGTGCGTTTCCGATACTCGTGGTTACCTGGGCCGGGATGTTCCTGGGTGAGATCCCCTCGGTTCATGGGCTGGTGGGGGTTATCCTGGTTGTGGTCGGGTGTTTCTTTCTGCCGTTCCAGAGGTTTGGGGGGACCGGCGGCGGGCCCGTGTGGCGGGCGTACCTTACACGGAGCGCATTCTGGGCCCTTGTGGCAGCGGTCGCCACCAGCATCTTCTCGATAGTTGACAAGGTCGCATCGGTACGGATGGCCGAACTGGCTCCCTCAACGGCGGTACTGGCCAAGCTGAACTACGTCTACGTACAGAACCTGGTCACCCTTGTTGTGTTCACGGCGTGGTGCCGCCTGCCCGGCATGAAAGTGCAGCGGGTCCCGCGCCTTCCGGCAGCGCTGGTGGGCCTGACCTTCCTCGTGTCATACGGCCTGGTGATGGTGGCGTTCAGTTCCGACCCCGTGGCCTACGTTGTCGCATTCCGCCAGATCAGCATCGTGCTCACCACTGCCGCTTCGATGCTGTTCATCGAGAAGCAGTTCTCGTGGCCCCGCATGGTGGGCGCTGCTGTGATCATGGTCGGCGTGGTGCTTGTGGCGCTTGGGTAGGTACCCCGGGTCCGTCCACCACCCGGCGTGTTGCCTCCTGCTGTACAAAAACGCTGACCTGAGACCAACCCGTTGCGGGCGGCGTGTGGCGCTGTATCTTGGTGTGACAACAGCACCAGGAGAGACAGACACCATGCCTTCCCGAAACGGCCGCCCGAACCTCGTCTACGTGTTCGCCGACCAGCTCCGCCGCGACGCCCTTGGGTACACGGGCCAGTCTCTTGCGCGCACCCCCAATATCGATCGCCTCGCCTCCCAGAGCATCGACTTCTGCAACGCAGTCTCGGGCAGTCCCGTGTGCGCGCCATACCGCGCGTCGCTGTTCACCGGGAAGTACTCGAGCAGCACGGGGATGGTGACCAACGAGATCCGCATGAACCCCAACCACCGCTGTCTTGCGCACGTGCTCAACGACGGGGGCTACCATACATCCTATATAGGCAAGTGGCATCTCTGGGCCAACGAACTGGGCAACCACGATGACCCGCGCAACTCGCATGTTCCGCGTGGTCCGCACCGCCTGGGGTTTGACGGCTACTGGGCAGCCTACAACTTCCACCACGAGTACGTCGATACCTACTACCATACCGAGGGCCCGGACCGTATCACCATGAGGGGCTACGAGCCGGACGGGCAGACTGAGCTCGCGTGCGCCCAACTCGAAGCGCTTCGCGGCACAGGCAAGCCATTTGCGCTGTTCCTGTCGTACGGTACGCCGCATGACCCCTGGGTGCCGGGCAACGTGCCGCAGGAGTACCTCGACCGGTTCCGTGGTGTGCGGTTCGGCTACCCGCCCAACTACAGTGAGGATGATGACCCGCACGCGGACGGGTGGTGCACGTTTCGCGACGGCGAACGCGACGAGTTGCCCGAATGGATGCGTGTGTACTACGCCATGGTCGCCAACCTGGACTGGAACGTCGGCCGGCTCATGGACAGATTGGAGAAGCTGGGCCTCGCCGAGGACACCATCCTCGTGTTCACCTCCGACCACGGCGAGATGTTTGGCGCACACGGCAGGCGAGCCAAGAACATCTTCTACGATGAAGCGGTGCGCGTCCCGATGCTTCTGCGGTGGCCCCGCAAGGTGGAGGGCGGGGGCCGGCTGGACGCCTGCCTGAACACGCCCGATATCATGCCGACACTGCTGGGGCTGATGGGGCTGGAGATCCCGCGGGGTGTGGAAGGGAGCGACCTCAGCCTGCGGGTTCAGGGGGAAGCTGGTTTCGAGCCCGAGGAAGCATTTATGCAGGGGATGGCACGGACTGCGGTGTTCGGCAGCGGCTGCGAGTGGCGGGCGATCCGCAGCAAGCGGTTCACCTTCGCCCGCTACAGGGCGGACGGTTCAGAGTTGCTGTTCGATAATGCCGCTGACCCATACCAGCAGACGAACCTGGCAGCCGCAGCCGAGTTCTCTGAGACTGCGGCTGCGATGCGAGGGCGTCTCGACACACGCATGGCGCTGCTCAGCGATACCTTCGAAGAGGGTAAGTGGTACGAAGAGCACTGGACCCGCGACCGCGTCATCCTCCGCTCGGCCACCATGTAGCCTCCGCTGCGCCATAGGCCCGGGAGTCAACTCAACCGCGGTAGGGTGACCAGTAGTTGCGCGGGTCGCGTTTGACCACGTACCTGAAGTGAGGTTCGGGGAGCGGGTCCTGCGCCCGGAGTGTCCAGGCAAGCAGATCGGTGGTCAGCTCGAGCTGCTTCGCGGCATGCTCTGCCTTGCCGAACAGGTTGTGCATCTCGGCGGGGTCGTCAGGCAGGTTGTACAGCTGGCCCGCGCCCTGCATGTCCATGCACAGCTTCCAGTCGCCCTTGCGTATCGCCCGCATGGTGCCGCTCTGTGTGCGGCTGTTCAGGCAATCGAACGCTTCCCCTGGCTTCAGCCCGTCATCCCTCGGGTCCAGCGGTTCACTGTCGGTGTAGTGAAGGCCGCCGAACCCGTGTTCCACACACGCACTGCAGAACTCGTCCTCGGGGTACTCCGCACCTGTGAGCAGTGGCCACAGACTCCGGCCCTGGTTGCCGAGAGGCGCCTCTGCACCCATCGCCTCGCACAGGGTCGGCAGAAGATCGACGATGGACACGTGTGCCGGGTGGGCAGCGGCGGACTGGCGGATACCCGGTCCATTGAACAGCAGAGGGATCCGCACGAGGCTTTCCGGCAGTTCGGGGCCCTTGCGCACCAGGCCGTACTCTCCGACAAAGTCGCCGTGATCGGAGAGGAAGACCAGGATGGTGTTGTCTCGTAGAGACTCTGAGTCGAGGAACTCCACGAACCGCTTCACCTGGTCATCGACCATGCGCAGCATCCCGTGGTAGTTGGACCGGATGCGCGGAAGCTGCCGGTCGAGGTCGGGGAACGCAATTCGGAACGTGTCGTGCAGCCATCGGAACGGCCATCCCTTGCGCAGCGCGTCGCGTGCCCCGGTCGTCATCTGGGGAAGGCTCTCGGGCGGGACCAGGGAGTAGTACGGCTCGGGTACCTGGTAGGGGTTGTGCGGTTCAGGGAAACTCAGCCAGAGCAGGAACGGTGAACCTTTTACAGACCGGACCCAGTCCTGTGCCTTGGACACTGAGCGGTAGGGGAGCTGACAGCTCAGCGGGAACGGCGTGGGCTTTTCGCCGACATGGAAGTGCAGCGTGTGCAGGTACTCATCGAACGCCTTCTCCTGCACCGCTGCATCGTTCATCTCGGTGCCGAGGTGCTGTGTGGTGTTCCAGTAGTCCACACGTTCGGGTTTCAGGTGCGAGTGGTTCTTGCCGCAGAGCGCCGTTGCGTACCCACGCTCCCGCGCCACATCGAAGAGGTCGCTGGTGTATACGATGTCGCGTGTGTTGCCCATGTTGGTGCGCACGCGTGAGGCGCTCGGGTAACGCCCGGTGAGCATGCTCACGCGGGCCGGCACGCATGCGGGCATCGAAGTGTACGCGCGGTCAAACCAGGTGCCCTGACGCGCAAGCGAGTCAAGGAACGGGGTTGTGTCCAGCGGGTAGCCTTCCCGGCGGCTCAGGTCGGCACGCTGCTGGTCGGTCATGATGATGACGATGTTGGGGCGTGTACTCATGGGGTGGCGTGTTCTGCAAGGATGCCCAGCTGGCCGGCAATGACATACACGCCACGCGCGCTGGCGTGCGAGCCGCGCGGCAGCCACCGTCCCACGATGTCGAACACGGGCCCATCAGCTGTACGGGTGCCCCTTCGAGCCGGGCTCAGCGCCCCGCTGCGCGGCGGCTGTGCTCGACGCGTCGCGACATCCTTCGCGTACACCACCATCACGCCCGAACCCGGCATCGCTGCGGTTACCGTCCCGCCTGCCGTAACCACCTGGTCGGCCAGCGCGACATCGTATGAGGTCCCGGAGCTGTAGCGAATGCCGTACGTGCCCGCCGGAAGGTCGTTGACCGTAACGCTCCCACTGCCCGTCGCACCAACCAGCACCGCATAGCCCCCATCCGCGTTGACAAACGCCAACGGCGTGAACGTACCGGCACTGCTGGTGGCGCCGATACGCTGTGCGCCCGGGCGCACATGCTGGTAGCACAGTCGCGAGAACTGGCTCTTGGGCACGATTGTCACCACCGGGTTCTGGGGGTCGGTTTCGTTCACATTGAAATGGCCCCGGATCACCGCTTCCTGGAAGGCCGAGTTGCGGCCCATGCCCAGGTCTTTGAACAGGATCTGCCAGGTGTTGCCCGCGTCCCACCACTCGAGCATGGAGGTGTTCAGGCCGTGGGCCTGTGCGCGCGAGACAATGTTCTGCAGGTCGGTGTCGGTGAACCCGCGGTAGCGGTGGTATGCGAACTCCTCGAGGTACTGGAGACACGTCGCGTCCTCCGAGACCATCTGGTCGAAGTAGGTGACCGCGTTCGACATCTTGGTGTTGGACGGTGCGATGAACCTCGGGTTGAACCCGGCGGCACTGAGTCGTGCCTGGCAGGCCACAATGGCGCGTGCAATCGTGCGACCGTCCCACTGTGTCACGTTGTCCGGTTCCAGGAGTATCTCCCACGCATCGATTGCCAGGGCGTACTTGCGCTGCAAGTGCTGGAGCGTGGCGAGCACGAACTCAGCGTACTCGGCGGCGTTGTCGTGGA
>CAZJJT010000047.1:3443-15245 GCA_964546395.1 uncultured Fibrobacterota bacterium | reverse complement strand
GAGGGCGTGGCGAAGGAAGTGGCGGCAAAGATCCTGTGGGCCATGTAACGTGCGGCGTTGCACTGCTCTGTTGCAGCGCGTTGCAGTGAAACGCCGCTGGCTCCGGAGACTGCTTCTCCGGGCCCCTGTGGCCCCCCTTGCGGTACTGGCACGAGATTAGTATATGTGTAGGGGTGTAACGTAAGGGTACGTCAGGCGGGAGGGATACGCGATGCCGATTTACGAGTACCGGTGCAAGGAGTGTGCTGAGGAGTTCGAGGAACTCGTGTCGCTGAGCGCAACGGAGAACCCGCCCTGCCCGAAGTGTGCGTCGAAGAAGACCGAGAAGAAGTTCTCGGTGTTCGGCGGCGCGGGCAGTTCGGGGGCAGGGAGTTCATGCGGGAGTTCGGGGTTCAGCTGAGCACGGTAGTGCGGGCCGGTCGGCCCGCATAGGTACGTGTCTGGAGATGAGCATGGTGCGACGGGTACGTAGGATTTCAGGGCCCCGTGGTGGAGGGGTGTGGCTGCTTGGCACGGCGCTGGCGGTGCTGGCGGTGTCGTGTGGGGCGGCGGAAAAGAAAGGGTCGGGGGGCGCTGCCGCGTCGGCGGTACGCGAGGTTACGAGTATCGAGCAACTCAAGACGCTGCTCGACACATCCGGCAGCAGGCTCCTCGTCTTTGACCTCTACGCCGACTGGTGCATGCCGTGTCGTATCCTCTCCCCGATGATTGAGAAGATCGCACTCGAGCAGAAGGACAAGGCCTCCTTCTTCAAGGTCAATATCGACAAACAGCCCGAGATTGGCGGTGCGTTCGGCGTGCAGGGGATTCCGTTCGTTGTGTTCGTGCGCGGCTCGACCGGTCTCGATGCGCTGACCGGGCTGCATCCCCCGGAGACCTACGTGCGGCTGATCAACCGTCTGAGTGCCGAGGAGGACCCGGGGGTGAATGTCGATACTCCCAACGGGCTCCTCGAGGAGGGGGTACGGATCATACGTCTCACGCCCGAGATGGCTATCGGGAACGTGTACGTGTACCGCGGCGAGACTGTACGTATCGTGATGGAGAAGGTGCCCTTCGCCTATGCCATCAGCATTCCGCGCTACAAGGCCTCGGGCGCGGCACAGAAGGGCGAAGCGATTGACGTGACGTTCAAGGCTGACGAAGTGGGAGTGTTCCCGGTGTTCTGCAACGGCGACTGCCCCACGGGTGACGGGAGTTCGTTCGGCCAGGTGATTGTGATGCCCTACCAGGGCAGCAAGGGAAGCTCATTCGCGGAGCTGAGCGTCGCCCAGGCACGTGAGATGCTGAAAGGCGCTTCACCGCCGCTGCTCCTCGACGTGCGCACGCCAAACGAGTACTACGCCGGGCATATCGATGGGGCGCAGCTTGTCCCACTGCAGCAGCTCGAGGGCAGGGTTGCGGAGTTGCAGCCGTACAAGAGCAAACCGGTGCTGCTGTACTGCCGCTCGGGCAACCGCAGCACCGTGGCGGCCGAGATTCTTGCCCGGCACGGGTTCACCACGCTCTACCACCTCCGGCCGGGCCTGAAGGGGTGGGAAGCGGAGAAGCTGCCCGTGGTGCGCTCGAAGAGCAAGTGAGCGCTCCGCGCGTTGTAGTTTTGCAGGTCGTGCGTACTCAATCTCTTAGTGTGCTGCTGTGCGCCAGTCTGATTGCCGCGGTACTGGTCTGTTCAGGCCACGCCCAGCAGCCGGGCACATTCCTGAGCCCGGGGATGCTGGTGGCAGCGGACACGGTGACTGTGTCCGTGGCACGCGAGCACGGGGAAGACACACTCGACGCGGTATGGTTCAGGGTGCGGTTCCGCCGTGACACCACGCTTGCTGCGCCGGGTCCCGCTATCGACACACTCCTGGGGCTCGACACGGTCCCGCCCTTCTCGGTGGTATGGGAGTGCGGGACGGTCCCCGACCAGGACGAGCCGGGGCTTCTATTCTACTGCGAAGCGCTGACACGCACCGGGCGGATTGTGGGCGGGCCCGAGTCGTTCACGCACCAGGCTGCCCGTGCACGCGGTCCGGTGGAACACCCCGAAGCGGTTCTCGAGGTGCCGTACAGTCGCCAGCCTGTGGTATTCGACGGGGACCTCTCCGAGTGGCCTTCGGTCAAGGCGATGGCATTCGGGCGCTCGGATGCGCCAGTGCGGATGCAGGCGTTCTGGAACGAGGGGTTCGTGTGTGTGGGCCTCTCGGTCCCGTCACCGGAGGGCTACGACCTGGGCCGCGACGTGGCCGAACTGCTGTCGCCGCGTGAGTCGGCGTGCGGCACAGGCGTGGCGCTCCACCTCGACATTCTCCACGACCGCAGCCCCGCACGGCGCGACGACGATGCCACCGTGGTGGTGAGCACCTCGGGCGCCGCCCGCACGCTTCGCTCGCCGGCCAACGACACTGCCCGGCCCCTTGTGGGTGTGCGCACCACGGCACAGGGCTACACCATGGAAGTCGCGCTCACCTGCGCTTCCCTCGGCCTCTCGCCCTACCGCAACCAGCATATTGGATTCGGTCTCTCTGTCTTCGCCTGCGACACGGCGCGCGCCAAGACCGTGTTCCTCGACTGGTCGGGCAACCCTCGTCTCTCAGCCAGTCTGCCCTCGCGCTGGGGCACGATGGCGCTTCGCCGGCCACGCCCGTGGTGGCACTTCGCGGCGGCGCCCGCAGCCCTGCTCCTGATTGGCCTGGGGCTCTGGTACGCACCCCGCCCCCGGAGGAAACGCGGCCTTCTCCGCGACCTGGAATCGTACTCGTTGACCGTGCGGTACGCGATACAGCTTCTGGACGAGAACAGCCACCTGGACGAACTCGATCTGCGCGAGCTGGCCGAGGCCCTGTACCTGACGGGGCCACGACTGGCACGGATGATCCAGCGGGAGACTGGACTCAAAGTGAAGGAGTTCATTACCGCCGTGCGGTTGACCAAGGCGCGGCGCCTCCTGGTCGAGACCGTCATGCCCATATCCGAAATCGCCGAGAGTGTCGGACTGGGAAGTGCCCGGGCGTTCGAAGCGGCGTTCGAGGAAGTGGCGAGGATGTCGCCCACAGCCTACCGCATGCGCCACGGGGTGGCAATCTACGTCGGGACCGCTGCGCCCCGTGAAGAGAAGCACGAGGGGCTGAATGACGCGGACGGAGCAGGAGCAACGGCAGACGAGGAACCGGCGGCCGACCACGGGGATCAGACCAGCGAAGACGGGCCGCCGCCCGAGCAGTCTCACCTGGTGGCAGGAGAAGATGAGCCCGAGGAGTTGCGGACTGATGACGGTCCGGCAGGCCAGGCGGATGAGGGCGATGGTGAGGACTAGCGCAGGGCCCGCGGCGACGCTGCTGGTATGCGGGCTCATGTGTGGCACTCCTGCCCAGGACACATCGAGCCACGGCGCTGCAGTCGCGCCGCACTCGCTGTTCCGCGCTTCCTCGTTCAACGAGGAGTTCCGCAGTTTTCTCTACATCGGATACCAGACCGACACGCTGTTCACCAACCTGCATGCAGGGTTCGATTTCCCGTTTGTGGGGCTCCATATGCACGCGGAGCGTGAGTTCCAGCTTGGTGCAGCCGCCCTGCTGCACATCTATACGATCCCGCGCACCAGCAACATGAAGTTCTTCGTTGACAACTTCTACGCCGGGTTCGGGCTGTACGTTTCGGGCCGCATGCTGCCCTGGCTGCTCTGGCGGATTTTCCCGGTGTACCACGTGTCGGCCCACCTTGCCGACGGGCACCCTGCGGACAGCCCGCTCTGGCAGAGCGTGCACGCGGTAAGCAACGAGGTACTCAAGGGCGAGGTGGCATTCCTGCCGGTGCGTTCGCTCGAGATCGGCTGTGCGGCCGGGTGGTACTACCACTCGGTGGGGCGGGACCTGAAAGCAACGGCGGCACTCAACGTTCAGTACGCCCCGCGCATCCGCGAGCACCTCGAACCGTACGCACAACTGCTGGCCGAGCTGGTTGTCGAGGAGCAGGTCCGTCTCGGCTACCAGGCGGCGGGCGGCATGCGGTTTGTCGGCAGACGCGGTGCAGCCACGGGACTGGCACTCCGGGCATATTCCCGGCCGCATCCCGGGTACCACAGCGAGCACCGTCAGATCGGCTACGGTGTGGAGCTGTTCTTCAATCCCTGAGGCGTATCGGGAAGGCCCGGAGCCGGTACTCAAGGCTCACCCAGAACTGGTACTGCACGTTGTCGAAAGCGCGGCGTAACGGCGTTTCCACGCAGTCGACCCGCAGTCCGGCATCCAGGGCGACACCCGCCGGGTGGCACAATCCCCTGCTGACGCTGAGCGTGTACCAGGGCATGCCCGTCCGGTAGAGCGGTTCACCATCCCAGCACTCGAAGCCCTCGCCGTAGAAGAACGCCAGCGCCGTACGGAACCCGAGCGGGCTCAGCCACCCCTCCACGCGCACGCCGCTCCCGTAGTCGGTGCGCGATGAGCTGTCGCGGTCGTGCTGTGTCGCCGACCCCACACCCAGAACACTCACCCCTGCCTCCTGCAGCGCCCTGCCCGGGTGCCACGCAGCGTCCACCCCCGCTGCCCCCGCGAGGTTCTGGCGCACCGGGTCACCCGCGGGAGCGAACTGCTCACCCCCGTGATGGTCGAGGGTGAGACCGACCGAAGCGGTGAGGAACCTCCAGGAGCCCCGGGCGCTGAGCCCCGCGATGAAGTGTTCGCGGTGTGCCGGCGTGTTGAGCCCGCGCCAGTCGACCCAGAGATCGGCAGCAACTGCCGGCCACGAGAGCAGCAACTGCAGTCCCTCTTCCACGCCCGGTGCATACGCAGTCTGCCGGGAGCGCAGGGCCTCGGGGAGCAGGTGTGCGGAGCGATTGTCGATAGTGCCGATCGTGAACGCCACGGGGCCGCCCCGGACCGAACCACGGATCGCCAGTCGCGCATCGGTGGCGAACTCATCCTCCCCTGCCTCACGCCGGCCGAAGACCCCGAGTTCCAGCTCGAACGGCCGGGCTGGCCGCCACACAGCGCCGGCCAGAACGTGGCCTCCAAGCCACGTCCGACCCTCGCCCAGTGCGTTGTGGTACTCGAGGTCGTGTACGTACAGGAGTGAGCGCACCGAGATGCAGAGGACGGAATCGCGTTCCGCGGCATGTAAGCCGCTCGCACTGAGAAGCAACACTGCTGCGGCTGCAATTGACGCCCGCCACAATCGCAGTACGGGTCTTCCGGCGACACGACGTATGCGCGATAGCCCCTGCATAGCAGAGATGATACTATCGGACAGTGGAAGGTGTCGAGACCTCCGTCATCCGCGGTGCAGGCGCCGCGCTCCCTGCTGCAGAGATACCTCACGTATTTTTCGGTCTGCATGCGTACGATCCCCGTCTCTTCCGCGCGAGTGCTGCTCGTGGGCCTGCCGTTGCTTGCAGCCCTCTGCTGCACCGGGCCGCGGACCCGCAAGGCCAAGCGCCAGTTCTTCCGCATGGACACGCTCACCGAAGTCACCATCGTGCAGGAACCTGCCCGTGACCTCGCCCCAGTGTGGCACGCGATTGATTCGCTGCTGCTCTCGTGGGAGCAGCGGTTCTCGGTTGAGCGGCCCGGCTCGGAGGTGTACGCGCTCAATGCGGCGCCGGAATCCACCGTGGTCGTGTCATCGGAACTCGCCGGCATGGTGCACACGGCGGTCCGGTACGGCGACACGCTGGACGGTGGGTTCGACCTGACCGTACTCCCCCTCAAACGGCTCTGGGGGCTCGACGAGAACGTGGAGCCGGGCGCCGCTCCCCCGCTGCCCACCGACAGTGAGGTGGCCGCGGCGCTTACCCATGTCGACTACCGCCGCGTCTCGGCGGACACCGCAACGGGTATTGTCAGCCGTCCGCCGGGCGTGCTCATTGACGTGGGCGGTATCGCCAAGGGAGCCGCTCTCGACCAGACGTGCCGCCTTCTCAGCCGCCTTGGCATCCGTAACTACCTGGTCTGCTCCGGCGGTGACATCCGCGGCAGCGGCGTGCGGCAGGACGCCACCGCGTGGATCATCGCGGTCAGGCACCCTCGCCGTGCCGAGACCTACCTGGCGACACTGCGCCTCGACAGCGGCTGCGTGGTTACCAGCGGCGACTACGAGCGGTTCCGACTCACGCCGTCGGGCCAGCGCATCCACCACCTGTTCGACCCGGCTACCGGAAGAAGCTGCTCGGTGAACCAGAGCCTGACCATCTGGGCGACAGGGGCGGTGGAAGCCGATGTTCTGTCGACCGGGCTGTTCCGGCGGCCTGCCGATTCAATCCTCGCGTTTGTCGAGGCGCGGCCGCGGCTGGAGTGCATCGTGGTCGATTCCTCGGGGCAGGTTTCGGTCAGCCGCGGATGGCGCGAGCGAATCTCTGTGCAGGCGGATCCCCATGGCCCGTGACCCCGCACACCACCTGTTCTTCTCGCGCGATATCGCCGGGGCCGTGGTGCGGCTGGACGCCTCGGAGTCTCGTCATGCGACGCGCGTGCTGCGTCTCCGCGTCGGCGACGGGTTGCGGCTTACCGACGGTACGGGAAGCGTGTACCGCTGCACAGTGAGTTCGATTGGCGCTGAGGGGGTTGTGGCAGATGTGGTCGAAGCAGTGGCCTGGGCACGGGTTTCGCCGCGGATCACGCTCGCCGTGGGTCTGCCCGAGCGCGATCGGTTCGAACTGCTGGTGGAACACGTCACCCCGCTTGGTGTCACCGCGATCGTACCCCTCGTGTGCGAGTTCTGCCAGGAGCAATGGTGGCGCGGCAAGTGGGCGAAGCACGCCGAGCGGCTTGAGCGCAAGATGGTTGCGGCGGTCAAGCAATCCCTGAACCCGTTCCTCCCCGCGCTCTCTCCCCCGCGCCCGTTTGCCGAGGCGCTGCAGAGCGCGGAGGGAGTCATTGCACTCGCCGATGAGCAGGGCGGGCCGTTGCCCGATGCCGTTCGTGGCGTGCCCTCGATAAGCGCGTTTGTCGGCCCGCCCGGGGGCTTCTCACCATCCGAGATCGACGCGCTCAGGACGAGAGGGGCTCTGCCCGTGTGCCTGTCGCCGAACCGACTTCGCACAGAACTGGCAGCCACGTGCCTGGCCGTGCTGTTGAGCCGATGAACTGCTGCGGCGTTGCGCCAACAGTCCCTTCGTCTTCTGTCAGCCCCAGAGCTCGACGTCTCAACACCTCAACGCTCTTCACCTGAACAGATACCCTATCGGGCTCTTGTCCAGGTTCAGCGGCGCGAAGTCGCTCCGTTTCCAGCAGCCCAGGTTGTAGCCGGTGAACTGGATCTGCCACTGGCCGTGACGGGCGCCGCTGGCGCCCTCCTTGTTCTCGTCGTATCTCTGCAGGTAGTCCTTCATCATCCCCTCTGGCGAGTGGATGTAGCCCCAGTCGAACTGGAGGTGTTTGAGCACCCGCAGTCCGAACCCCAGGTGCCACTCATACCGCTCGCCGGTCCAGTCGAACAGCAGGCCCGAGCGTAGCGACAGCGTCTCGAACAGCGTCGCCTCGAGCCCCCAGTGCAGTTGCGACTCACCGAACTCCTCCCGAAACGTCCCGTCGGACACGTCCGTCACCAGCGCCTTGAACCACGGGTACGGCCGGCCATCTTCGCCGCACTCAACAAACTCCCGTTCCAGCATGGTTTCCAGCGCCCAGTCGAGTATCGGCCACGTCCCGGCGGCAACCGTGTCCTTGTGACCCATCGCCAGCCGCACGGTGAACGGGATGGGGTCAGCACCGCTGCCCGCCACGTACTCCACGGCAGTGCCCATGTTGTTCAGTGTCACGCCAAGGCGAATGTTGATCGGACTCAGCCACAGGTACCCTGCATCAACTGCAGCCGCATTCGCAACGCCCGCACCGGGGTCATCTTCAAACATCCCAGGCGCCAGCGCCGAGTGCACCACCTTCAGGGCCATTCCGACGTTGTGCCGTTCGTGCCGCGGCAAGCTGCCGCCCCACGCCAGCGACAGGACTTCCTCGTGACTGCGTGCGGTCCCGACCTCCTGTCCGAGTTCGTCGTAGAACTCGTTCACACCCATGTGGAGGTAGTTCATGTCGAGGGCGATCCCGCCGTACCGCCCGTCCCAGGGCTGCCAGACCGCGTCGAGTGCCAGGTGCCACAGGTCACGAATGCCGAATGCGGGAAGCAGCGGCTCGTAGAAAAACGTGCCGGCGCCACAGGTCCAGCGAGGGTTGTGCACGCCCAGTCCGGCGGGGTTCCAGTACGCCGCGTCCTCACCGTCCGCAAGCGCCACTCCCACCTCGCCCATCGCATACGCGCGAGCGCTGTGCGGGAACACCAGCGTGATAACCGCCGACTCCCCCACGCCGGCGGACGCTGCCGCGGCGACTGCCAGAACTGCCAGAACAGAGTGTCGCATGCGCCCCTCTGCGCTCAGGTCTCCAGGAAATCTAGGTTATGCGCAGAATTCTCGCCTTCCCTTTTCTCACACAAAACAGGTGGCCCATCGCTCATCCGGGTGTTACAATGACATTGTATGATGTTCTCTGGTATCCCTTCCCGGCTGTCCTTCGGACACCGGCCGATGCGGGCAATTCTGCCCGCTGTCGGCGCGGTGTGCGCTGCGTTCCTCCTGGTGTGCAGCAACGATGAGAACCCGTTCGCGAGCAACGCCAATGCCAGTGCCACCGTGCTGTGGCAGGCAACGGGGTTCGCTGAAGGCGACACGCTGCCGATGTACAGCACGCGCGTGTTGACGGTCGTTGCTCTGGTCCACGAACAGATCGACTCGTTCACGGTCCACGTCGACGCCAATCGCTACACCCGGGACACCACGGTCGTTGCTCCGTCCTCGGCCGAGTACTCGTTCGCGCTGTCGTTTCTCGACACGGGCTCACAGGAGGTCGTGGTCACGACCTATCGTCACGGGAGCGACCAGTCGGTCGAACGCGTACCCCTGTACGCGGCACTCACCATCGACCAGCCTGACACGTCGTTGGGCCTCGGCGAAGCGCTGCAGTTGCGCTCGGTTCGTACGGTGGAGGACTCGGTGTGGTGGCATTGGCGGGTGGGTGACGATATCGTGTACCCGGTGACCCCCCTGCGCTCGCCGTTCCCCGTGGCCGAATGGAAGCCGGTCATCGCAGGCGTCGTACGCGGGAAGCTCTGGGTCTCGCTCGACTCCGCGGGCACGCTGCACCCCTCGCCGGCCGACTCCTTCACAATCTCGGTCCTCGATAGCGACCTGCCCGCGATCATTGCCCTCGTCGGCGACACCAGCAGCGACACGATTGTCACCAGCGATGAGTCAATCATGTTCCTGGTGCGGGTCACTGACCCCGGCGGAGTGTCGAGTGTCGAAGTGGGCAGCCAGTTGGTGCGCCCGTACTCGCTCGATGTCTACCGGCGGGCTTACACCGGGCTTGCCGCCTACCGCGACAGCGCACTTGCGGTGCTGGTGCGGGCAGTCGACCGCAGCGGCAACGAGTCGACCCGCCAGTTCTTCATCCGCTACGACCAGAACGCTCCCAGTATCCTTGACACCCGTATCTTCGTCGACAATATCGAAGGCACGGTCACGACGGGCAGGACGGAGTTCTCGATTCTCGGCCGCGTTCTCGACTCGGGACACGACAGCGTCCGCGTAAGCGCCGCGGTGGCCGGGGTCGCGCAACAGGACACGAGCACGACACGCCTCGTGGGCGGCGAAGGGCGGTTCACGCTGCTCGTGCAGCTCGACTCCACGGTAAACCCCGTACTGCTCACGGCCTCCGACTTCGCCGGCGCCGAGCTGGCCTACGCGCAGACCACCATCCTGCGCAGTCCCGGATACGTCGACTCCGCAGGACCGCAGTTCATCGAGGTGCGGGCGGCCTCCGCACCGGTCGCCCCGGGCCTGCTGGTCGTGGCCGAAGACGAGTCCGTACCGCTGCGGCTGACCCTGTTCGATATCTCCGGCGTACGCACCGTCACCGTCAACGGCACACCGGCCATCCCTCCCGCACCAGGCGGCATCGAGTGGCAGCATGTCGTGAGCGGTGTTACGTACGCGACCGCGACCAATGTCACGGTCAACGCGGAAGACTCGGTCGGTAACCAGCGGTCCTACTCGTTTCTCCTTCGGCGCAACGACAGTCCGCAACTGCCGGCCGGCTGGACCTGGCCCACGCGCTTCATGGTTGACGTCGATACGACACTGCTGCTGACAGTGATCGACTACGACGACACGGTCGTGTTCACTCTCGCCGGTGCGCCGGACTCCATGAGCTTCACGCAGGGCACGGCGCGCAATGAGTTCAGCATCCGCTATGCACCCGACTCTGCCTCGGTGGGACTGCATGCCGTGCAGGTGGCCTTCGGCGACCAGTACTTCGACACCAGCTTCGTGTGGGCGTTCCAGGTGGTGCTCGATACGACTGCCCCGGTGGTTCCCGTGGTCCCGCGCCCGTCAGAATCGTGGCACTGGCCGCTGCGGTTTGTGGGCGGGGCCGCGTACACGCTTCCGTTCACGCTTGCCCCCTCCGCCGACACGGTGGGTCTCACGAGCGTGAACCGGCCGGCAGGGATGGCGTTTCTGCCGGAGTCACTGCTGAACACCTGGACGCTTTCGTGGTCGCCGCAGGCAGCCGACTCCGGGACATACACCGTGTCGGTCACGCTTGCAGCGGGGCTATCCGACACGACTATCGAATGGACGTTCGACGTGCTCGCGGATTCCTCGCGCATGGTGCGGTTCGATACGGCTGCGGGTATTCTGCCGGCATTTGTCGAGGCCGGGCAGGAGCTGCATACGCAGCTGTGGGCTGCACCAGGCACCGGCAAGGCCCCGTTCCACTACCATGTGCGAGAACTGGTCCGCGCACGTGACCTTCTCGACACAAGCATCGCCGCCGCGCAGAGGGCGGACCTGCGCTGGGTCCCCCAGCAGGCCGACACCGGGCTGCAGTACCTGCTGATGACCGTTGCGGACACGTACGGTGACGGGGACACGCTGGTACACGGCGTCCTGGTGGTGCGCGCCAACAGCGACCCGTGCAGCCTCGCGGTGGACCTTCCCCCGCTGGCGCCGCTGACTGTCTACGGCGATATCGACATGCGCGGTGCCGCCGCGCCCGAAACTGCCACCGTGCGCATCATCGACTCCGACCACCCGCTCACCGAGAGCTACACCGTTACGCTCATACGGGGCCACGCGAGAATCACCCAGCAACTCGACTCGGCCGGCGCCATCAGCGTGGTATTCGACACGGTGCCCGGGATGGATTTCGAAGAAGTGGTCGTGATAGCCGCGGACCGCACCGGCGCCCGTGACACGGTGACCCTTCGCGCGCTCTACGGCACGCCTGCGCCGCACACCGAGGACACCTGGGTCTGGCCCCCCTACTTCGTGGCCGGTACCCCGCATGCCATTCCGTTCATTGTGGAAAGCTATGCGGGCAACCCGACGGTCAACACCACGGGGGGCCCTGCCGGTCTTGCATTCCAGACCACTGCACGTCCCGACAGCTTCGTGTTGAGCTACACTCCCCCGCCCTCCGACATCGGCGTGCACGCCGTGGATGTGACGCTGGCGGATGCCTACGATGACACCACGCACCACTGGGTGTTCGAGGTGGTGCCGGCCAACACACACGCCTGCAGTCTGAGCTACGTGCTCCCGCCGCAGGCAGACACGCTCGCGGGTGGCGTGGTTGACATGTGGAACGCCGCCGGGCCGCTGTACGTGACGTTCACCGTACACGATCTCGACCACCCGCTCACCGAGTCGTACGCCGTGTCGATCGAATACCCCGACAGCACGCTGGGACTGGTACTCGACAGTGCGGGGACATTCGTCGTGCATGTGGGCACCGGCGCTCTGCCCCGTCTCGACACCATCACCGTGCG
>CAZJJT010000047.1:0-3433 GCA_964546395.1 uncultured Fibrobacterota bacterium | reverse complement strand
CACCGGCGGGTCGGTCAACGTCTACGACCAGAAGTACCGCGAGTGCCAGCAGGGCGGCATGCCGGAGCTGTTCGCCAAGACGGACCCGGGCGCGCTGGTGGGGCCCGGGGAGCCCGTGATCCGGCCGGCCGACACGGTGCGGCTGGTGGTATCGTATGTGCCGCACGCGCAGCAGAAACAGGTCGTCGTCAATACCCTGCCTGCCGCGGGTGGCGCCTCCATCACGCAGGCCATATACGATTTCCCGCTGCTGCTGCGCCTCGACTCGTCGACATTCGACTTCTCGGGTTTGCCTGCCACAGCCCCGCCGCTGGCGTTCACAAAGGGCAGCGGCGCCCAGCTTCCCTACGACCTCGAATACTGGGAACCCGACTCGCAGCGCGCCGCGGTATGGGTGCTGATCGACACGATCCGTCCCGACGACAGCGCGCAGGCGCTCACGTTGGACCTCGACTACAGCGGCGGGAGCCCCGGGTCCCAGCCCTCGGTGGTGTTCGACCGCGCCAACAGCTACCGGGCGGTCTGGCACCTCGGCGAGAGCGCTGCCGGTGTGGGGAGCAGCGGCCTGTATGTGGATGCCACCGGAGCGGGGCACGACGGAGTCGATTCCGTGAGCAGTTCGCGCAAGGACGGACTGGCGGGCCGTGGGCAGTACTTCGACGGGACCGATTTCATACTCGTAGACGACCACAGTGACCTGGACGAGGCCCTGGACGGTGGGTTCACGGTGTCGCTCTGGTTCCGCAAGGAGACCAATGTTGACGGGGACTGGGACGGCGTTTTGGAGAAAGAGACCAGCGCGTCGAACTGGTCCTACGGGGTGTTCACGACCACCGAGTTCGGTCAGGATCTCTGGTCGGCGGTAGGAATGCCGGTAACGTACCCCGGGTCCAAGAAGGTGATAACGCTCGACCAGTGGTACCACTATGTGCTGGTGTTCGACGGGGGACAGTGCTGGACGTACGTCGACGGTGACGCGTGGGGATCACGGGTCAACCATGGTTCTGGTATCTACAACGGCAACGGCGGCTTGACCATCGGCCGTGCCAGTTGGAGCGGACTCACTGAGTACTGCCGCGGGGCGGTGGACGAAGTCCGTATCTCGTCGGTGGTCCGCTCACCCGACTGGGTCAAGCTCTGCTACGAGACCCAGAAGCCCGGTAGCGGCGTGGTCACGGTTGCTCCCTGAGCGGCCGCATCTGCCCGACCGTGACATGCCTGCGCGGGACCCCCTCCACGTGCTCGTCAACGGCGATATCGGTCTCCCATAGCTTCTTCAGCCGTACCATGTCCGCAAACGGCCGGCCGGCATCGGCCACCAGCACGCGCATACCCGCTGAGGCAGCACGGTCGAGTACGTGCACGGCACGCTCGGCGGAGTGCTTCTCGTAGAGCAGGTCGGCAGCCACGAGAAGGTCCACGGGAGGCAGAGCGCCGGCGGCAAGGTCGCCCGCCAACGTCTCGATCACGACGTCATTTGCCACGGCGTTCCGCGCAGTCACCGCCAGCGCGACCGGATCCGTGTCGTTGGCGATCACCCTGACTGCCCCTGCCTTCGCGGCTGCGACAGCCGCCACTCCCCCCCCGCAACCGATCTCGAGGACACGCTTCCCAGCGACTTCGGACGGGTGATCGAGGACGTATCTGGCGAGAACCGAGGCCGCCGGCCACACCGTGGCCCAGAACGGTACGTTCTGCTTCCGGCCGTTCAGCTCTTCCCACGCCTGCCACAGCGCGTACACATCTGCGGCCTGATGCGCCCGCAGTTCGGGGCAGAGCGCCACCGGGCTCACGGGAGCATGGCGGCCGAGAAGGGCCTCAAGGGCAACCGATGTGGAGGAATTCACGACTTCAGCGGGTCAGGGCCGACAGCCGCGAGGACATCGCCGGACGCCTGGACCCCGTCGGTGCGACCGGCTGCGAGCGGGAGGTACAGTGAGAACGTAGTGCCCTCACCCACCTTCGACACCACCCCGATGTCTCCCTCGTGCAGCTTCACGATCATCTTCGAGAGGTGCAGACCCACACCGGTGCCGTTATGCTTGGTGGTGAACTTGAATCGGAACAGCCTGTTCAGAACATCTTCCCGCATCCCCGGCCCGTTGTCTCTTACCCTGAGTGCTGTCTGCGTACGTTTCGGGGCATCCGAAACCTCCAGCACGATGCGCCCCCCGCTGTCGGGCTCCCGCTGCTCGAGAATTGCCTCCGCCGCGTTGCGGAGCAGGTTCACCAGCACCTGCACCACCATGGTTCGGTGGACATTGATCTGCACGTTCCTGAGCGCTTCGTGGTCGACGCTCAGCGCAACCCCCTTACGCAGGTGCTCAGTCTGCACGAGCGCGTCGTTCACCACGTCGTCGAGCACTTCAGTCCTGCGGTGCAGCGCGGCCACATCGATGTCGCGGGAGGTCTCGAGCACGGCGTTCAGCGATTCGACGCCGCCCTTGAGCATCTCGATGTGGTGCAGCAGCGTGGCCTGCTCCTCGGCGGCGCTCTTGCCCCTGAGTTGCCCTGTCGCCGCGGCCTCCACGAAGAAGTTGGCGCCCATGATCACCTGCACCGGGTTGCGCACCTCGTGCAGGATGATATCCTTGATGCGCGCCATCTGCTCGACACGGGTCTCCAGCGACGCCGACATCTCACGGAGCAGCCCCTCGTACTGGCGACGCACAATCCAGTTGTTGACCTTCTCCTTGAGTACGCGAAGGTTGTAGGGCTTCACCACGTAGTCCACCGCACCCAGTCTGTACCCCCGCAACTGGTCTTCCGGGCTGAGCAGTGCGGTGACAAACACGAGCGGGATGCGTTTCCACTCTTCGCGTTCCATGACCTTCGCACAGAAGTCGAACCCGTTCATCTGCGGCATCATAACGTCCGAGAGTATCAGCGACACGCGGTCGCCCGACCACTGCAGTTTGTCGAGAGCGACGATGCCGTTGCCGGCCAGCAGAAGGTTGTAGTCGTGTCGGAGGGCTTCGGCGACCACCCGCATCAGTCCGACGTTGTCCTCGACCACCAGGACGGTGGGAGCACCGGGCTTGAGGTTCTCGTAGCTCGAGAAGTCGACTTGTGCCGTAGTCTTGGCGAGTTCCTCGACATTGAGCGTTTTCTGGTACTCCCAGCGGCGGAACCGCTCGATCGCGCGTCGGTCACTGCCAGAGCGCCGGTCCCCCGTACGCCGGTCGGACTGGCGCCGCTCGTCACCGTCGTAGGGTGCGTTGCGCACGCGGGCAGTCTGGTCGGCGTAAAGCGGTAGCGAGAAGCGGAACGCCGTTCCCTTGCCTTCCACGGAGTGCACCGTGATCTCTCCACCGTGCAGCTCAACATTGCGCTTGGCGATATAGAGCCCGATCCCCCTGCCCCCGTGACGCTTCGAGAGCACGTCGTCCGCCTGGAACAGCCGCTCGAATATGTTCGGCAGCCTCTCGGCGGG
>CAZJJT010000046.1:0-15569 GCA_964546395.1 uncultured Fibrobacterota bacterium | reverse complement strand
AGAACACAGGATAGAGGACTGCATCTCTTCTGTATTCTACATTCTGTATTCTACATTCTGTATTCTACATTCTGTGTTCTACATGCTGCATACTCTGTCCCTGCTGTTCTCACTCATACCTCAGCGCATCCACCGGGTTCATCCGCGACGCCTTGACGGCGGGGTAGAGGCCGAACACGATACCGACGCTCACGATGATCGCGAGTACGATCAGGGCGTGGTGGGGCAGGATCGTGGGCATGATGACGCCCTGGGTCGAGCGCTTGATGGTGTCGCCGAAAAGAATGGGTGTCATCCCGAGGAGTGCGCCGGCCACTCCGCCGGTGAAACTCAGCGTGGTAGTTTCGGCCAGGAACTGAATGAAGATCTGTGCCTTGCGGGCGCCCAGTGCCTTGCGGACGCCGATCTCCTTGATGCGTTCCGAAATGCTCGACAGCATCACGTTCATGATTCCGAGCCCGCCAACAATCAGCGATACCACCGAGATGATACCCATGATCCACTGGATGTTCTTCATCATCCGCTTCATGTTCTCGGCCCAGTCGGCACCATGCCACTCGAAATCGGTGACGCCGCGGTGTACACCGGCGAGGAACCGCGCGATGCGCCCCGCCTGCTCGTCGAACCGGGAGGCGTCGGTCACCAGCACGCTGTAGAACCCGGGGTCGGGGTTTGGCCCGGTGATCTCCCGCAGCATGGTCTCGAGGGGGATTACCACTATCCGATCCCAGTGCCACGGTTTGAAGTCCGGGTCGCGCGGCTTGAGGGTTCCGACCACTTCGAAGGGGGTGCCGTGGTAGCTGACGTTCTGACCCACCAGTGATGTGGTGCCGAGTTTCTCGGAGAAGTAGTCCACCAGGCCCCACGACAGCAGGCACACCCGCCGACCCGCCCGGTAGTCCTCGGCAGTCAGCAGGCGCCCCCGGTCAAGCGCTATTGTGCTGGTGTCGGCGTTGAACGTCTCGGGCGTCACCCCGCGGATACGCGTGCGCCATGAGCGGTACCCCGCCATCAGTATGTCGCCCCGCCGATCCACGCTCCTGCGCACCTCCTCGACATCCTTCTCCAGGGTCTCCATCGAATCGGCGTCGGAGAGGCGCATGCCCGGCGAACGGCTCCACGCGATGCGCTCCTTCACCGGCACGTCGTCAGCGTGCGCTCCGTGAAGCATCATCGTGCCGGTCCACCGCCCCATCTTCTCGTTCAGAAACATCTGGATCCCGCCCATCAGCGAAAGCATGGTCACCAGCGCGGCAACCCCGAGCATCACGCCAAGCATCGACAGCACCGAGCGGAGCTTGTGCTGTCCCATCTCCACGAACGCGGTACGAATACCGATCGAGAAGTCACGAAGGATGGTGAGAATGCTGTGCATGGCTGCTGCTTTCAATACCGCAACGCGTCTACCGGCTCCATCTTCGCCGCTTTCAGCGCGGGGAACACCCCGCTCGTAAGGCCTGCGGTCACGATGAACGTGACAGTAATCGTGTAGTCCAGGAACGTCAGGTCAGGCTCAAACGGAAACGTCCCCGGCGGAATCATCGTGAACACGGCCCCGACCAGTATCCCGGGCACCCCACCGACCGCCGAGAGAAGGACCGATTCGATGAGGAACTGGGCGAACAGGTCGCTGCGGCGTGCACCAAGGGCCTTGCGCAGTCCGATCTCGCGGATGCGGTCACCGATGGTGCCGAACATGGTGTTCATGATACTGATGGAACCCACGCACAGCGATATGATCGCGATCGCGGCAAGCACGACACGGATACCCAGTGACGTTGCCTCCATGTCCTTGAGCTTCTCGACGTTGGTCTCGACACTGAAGTCTGTCACACCGCGGTGGAGGTCGCGCAAGACACGTTCGATCGCCTGTTTCGCGGGTTCGATATCCCCCATGGTGCGTACCTTGACCTTGAGAGTACCGGTACGGCCCGAGGCAGACCCGATGGTTGACTCGTAGACGCTGAACGGGAAGAGGATCTCGCGGGAGCGCGAGTCGAAGCGGTTGCGCGACTCGATGGTGCCGACAACGCGCAGGCTCAGACGGCTGAACGAGACGACGCCCCCCAGGGCGTCGCGGTCCGAGCCGAACAGGCGCCGGGCCAGCTCGGAGCCGATGAGGCACACGCGCTCGCGGCGCTTGTGCTGCTCGAGTGTGATGGCACTGCCCATGGCCAGCTTGTAGTTGTAGACTGCCAGGTGGTTGGGGCTCGTGGCAACCGGTCGTGCCCCGGAGTCATGGCCGCCGCCACTCACGTGCCGCCAGCCCAGCGCGTTCTCCTGGAGTACCGTCTCCAACTGCGGGATACGCTCGACCAGCACGTCTCCGTCAGCGAACTTCAGACCAGGCGAGCGGCTGAACTCGAGCTTGTCCTCGTCTGTTTCAGCGTCTTTCGAGACAACGCTGATGATGGTGAGACCACCCATCTGTTCCATCTCGCGGCTGACGTTGTCCTGCATGGCGCGGATGAACGCGATGTTGACCAGCAGCGAGGCGGTGCCCAGGAAGATGCCAAGGGCGGAGATGACCGAACGTGCGATGTTCGAGAACACCTCGAGCAGGCATAGCTTCAGGTTCACCTGAAGCAGCCGGAACACGCGCTCGACGTTCACGAAACGAACCTTCCGTCTGCCAGGCGTTGTACGGTCTTTGCGTGCTCGGCGATATCGCTCTCGTGCGTGATCAGCAGGATGGTGTTGCCCTCGGAGTTCATCTCGTCGAGCAGGTCCATGATGTCGTGCGAGGTGTGAGAGTCGAGGTTGCCCGTCGGCTCGTCGGCGAGGATAATCGCCGGCTTCTTCACCAGGGCCCGGGCCATGGCCACGCGCTGTTTCTGGCCACCGCTGATCTCATTGGGTTTGTGGCGGCGGCGGTCCGACAAGCCGAACCGTTCGAGGATCCCCGCCACGCGCTGCCTTCGCTCCCCCGCTGGCACGTTCGCATAGATCAGCGGCAGTTCCACATTCGCTTCCACGGTGAGTTTCGGCAGCAGGTTGAAGCTCTGGAACACGAAGCCGATACGGTGGTTACGGATGTCCGCCAGTTCGTCTTCGGAATACGAACTCACGTCGCGGCCATGAAACAGGTACCGTCCGCAGGTTGCACGATCGAGGCAGCCCATGATGTTGAGCAGTGTAGACTTGCCCGAGCCGCTGTGACCCATGATCGCGACATAGTCGCCCTGTGCCACCCGCAAATCAACACTGTGCAGCACGCGGAGTGTCTCTTTGCCGATGTGGTAGTCCTTGCAGATTGCCTGCAGATCGAGGATAGTGTCGGCCATTGTCCGGCTACCTTCGACCACCGGGACCGCGGGAACCTCCGGGTGTCGCGTCTTCGCTCGGCGGCGTGTAGATCACCGTGTCCCCTGCGCTCAGACCCGAGATCACCTCGTAGTTGCGGTAGTCGGTTGCGCCGACCTCGATCGGGACTGTCTGGGCCGAACCGGGCTTGCCCGCCTTGCGGGGCTTTGCAGCGCCCGGACGGGTGCCTGGTCCTCGCGTCCCACCCCTGCTCCCTTCGCCGCGTGGCCGACGCTCAGCCTGCGCCGTCGCCTCCCCGCTGTCCCCGGTGCGCGGACGCGGCGGACGGGCCGCGGGGCCCGAACCCCTCCGCACCTGCACCATGTATGATCCGTTGCTCCTCTTCACGTACTGGTACGGCACCGCACGGTCGACCTTCCTCTCGAGCACCACAAACTCGACATGTACGTTCACTCCGGGGACGATACCCGGGATCAGCGAGTCAATCCCGATCCGGACCTCAAACGTCCCCAGTTCGTCGTTGCCGCGCTTCTTGGCGGCCAGCGAGATGAACGTGACTGTGCCGTGGGTCGTGACCCCGTCAGCCGCCTCAGGCGTGATCACGACGCCCTGGCCCTTGGTCAGCTTCGTGTAATCCGCCTCGCCAATCTGCGTGATAACCTCGAGGTTCTCGATGTCGGCGATGGTGCCGATGGACGTGCCGGCCTGGAAACCCGATGTCGCCGATACGGCAATCTCGCCTTCCTGCACATCCAGGCTGGTCATGACACCGTTCATCGGCGCGACCACGGTGGTCTTGGCCAACTGGTCGGCCACGTCACGGCGTTCGATGATCCGCTGGCGGTAGGAGATATCGCGCAGGTCATAGGCACTCTGGAGGTCCTCGAGCTGCTTGGCCGACACCGACCCCGTGGCCGCAAGCTCTTTGCCGCGATTGAGCGCGCGCAGCGCCTGTTGGCGCTCGATTGAAGCCTGTTCGACCTGCAGATCAAGTTTCTGTTTGCTCGTGCGCAGGCGGGTCGGATCGATAGTGAGGATCTTGTCACCCTTCTTCAGCGACTCGCCTTCCTTGATATAGATCTTCTCGATAGTTCCGCTGGCTTCGCACTTCAGGTCCACTTTCACCACCGGCGACACTTCACCGGTCTGCGAGATCACGTCGCGCAGGGTGGCGGGACCCACGACATGGGTTTCTTCCGGGCCGGAAGCCTTCCTGCCACAGCCGGCACAGAGTACCAGGGTGAGCGCAGCAAGGGAATAGAGTCGTTTCATTGCACCTGTACTCCAAATCGGGTAAAGACGTTGCCGGTGAGCTTATCGAACACGAGCTCCTTCTTCTTGAGCATGATCTGCTGGTTCAGCAGTGCATACTGCTCGGACTCGTACTGCTCCATGGATTCGAGATAGTCCAGTTGAGGAACCGTCCCCACTTCGTACCCAACCTTCGATGCCTCCTGCACCCGTTCGGCCGTACGCATCGCAAGCTTCTCCACAGCGAGCGATTGCCGTTGGGTCTCCCATTCGTCGCTCAGCGTTCCCACCTGCGTAAGCAGGACCCGTTCATAGTCCTCTGCTTCCACCTGTTTGTTCCTGAGGCTCAACCGGGCCTGCTGGATTGCGATCCGCTTCTGACGCGTGGGAAACGCATAACTCGCCACCAGCTTCAGTACCGGATCCCCGCTGGATGCAGCCCAGTCGCCGGACGGTGCGGTTTGCGTGTGCGAGAGCGACAGACTGACATCCGGCAGCAGGTGCTGCCTGCTCCTGCCAAGCTCAAGGCTCAGCTCCTCCAGGAGAACAGCAAACTCGGCACGGTCGGGATCGTACGACCGAATAGACTGAAGCAGGACCTGTGGCTCGGGCAGCGGCGCAACCGAGAAGTCGGGTGATGGCGGCAGCGCAATGGAGTCCGCGGGCATGGCCAGAATATCCGCGAGCTCCCGAAGTTGCCTGCGATACGTAGCCCCGTTCTGCAGATTGTTGCGGTACGCTTTCAGGTACTCCAGTGAGGCCCTGAGCGTGTCGAGTTCCGAAGCTTCCCCTATCGCGAACCTCGTGCGCTCAGCCGCCAGTACTCGTTCGAGACGCGTCACCGATGCTCCGCTCACCGCAAGCAGTTCGCGCGCGACCACCAGATCCCAGTACCTCTGCCGCACGTCGCTGAGCGCCTTGGCCAGCTCTTTGCGGAGTGAGAGGAGGCTGCGAGTGTCATTCAGGTTGGCCACACGGATATCGTAGGCAGGGCTGCTGTAACGCCATGCATCGTGCAGGATCGGCTGGGTAAACGAGAGAGAGACGTTGTCGCTGCGGTCACCTGACGGCTCGCGGTCGGTGCCTGCCAGCTCAATCGTGCCGCCGCCAGGAGTGTTCTGGGTAGCCGAGAGCGAAACGCCGCTGCTGGTGCTGCCGTCCGAGAGATCCAAGCCTCCGTCGGCCGATACCGACAGCTCCGGCAGCCACTCGCTGCGCGCCGCAAGGAGCCTGAGTGAATCGATCGCCCTGTTGTTGACCGTAACCCGGATACCGGGGTTGAGCGCCAGCGCCCGCAGCACCACATCGTGTTCGCTCAGTCCCTGTGCCACGGCAGGAGCGCCAGTAATTGCCAGAAGAGCACACACGGCGGCAGGCGCCGTCAGAGAGTACCTGTTACTCATGGATGATCCGAATACCGCCTTCCCCCCGCCATCGCAAGAATACATTAGACCCCGCCAGAACGCAGTATGTTACAGTGAGTTCGGGCCGTATCGATACATATTTGCCGCATCCGGCCGCCGGTGCGGCAGACAGGGAGGCGTGATGCCGAAGGCAGACCCGGTCGCAATCCTCGGGGCGAGCAACAGGCCCGACCGCTACGCCTACAAGGCGTTCGCCATGCTGCGCGAGTATGGCTACCGCCCGATCCCGATCCACCCCGCTCTTGGTGATATCGATAGTGTGCCTGTCGCGAAGTCCATGGCCGCCATTACCGAGCCGGTCCATACCCTCACGCTCTACGTCAACCCGGGTCGCCTCGCCGATCTGCTCGACGAAGCGGTCGCGCTGCACCCCCGGCGCGTCATCTTCAACCCCGGCACCGAGTCGCCGGAAGCCCGGACCCGGTTTGAGGCCGCCGGGATTCGCTGTGTTGAGGCCTGCACGCTCGTGCTCTTGCGTACCGGGCAGTTCGAAACGGCATAGGCGAATGCTCGTATCACTGGTTCGCATCTTCCGCACGGGGTCTTAGGGGCGGAGCCCCTACCAACAGCAGTGCGGCTCATGTCGATTTCATCCGTTCCCACTCGCGCGCCACCCCGTCCTCGTCGTTCGTAAACGCTGACACATACCGTGAGGCGGCCTTCACGCGCTCTTCGGCGTTGGCCATCGCCACCGGGTGCCCCACCACCTCGAGCATCGGGATATCGTTCTCAGCATCCCCGAACGCCGCCACATCCGCCAGCCCCAGCCCGAACGCCCGTGCGAGGGCCTCGATACCGCTGCCCTTGTTGGCCTGCGGGTGCAGAAACTCCAGGTACCAGTTCCAGGTACGGCACACGTAGGCCCGGCCGGCCAGCGTTGAGCGGTAGTGCTCCTCGAGCGAGTCGAGCAGGGCTTCGTCACCCACGAAGATGATCTTCGAAGCAGGCGTGGTGAGCGCCTCGTCGTAGGATTCCACGTACTGGTAGGGCGAACTGGTCTGCTTGACATAAAGCGAGATCCACGGGGCGGTGGTGCGGTCGCGCCGCGCGTACACGCGATCGTCGCGGTAGTAGTTGAGCACCAGATCCTTGCCCTGCGAATCGCCGATGAGCTGGCGCGCGATATCACCGGGCAGCTCCAGCGTATGCACCGGTTCGGCGTCTGCCGCGCGGCTCGTATAGACAGCGGCGCCGTTCAGCGACAGCATGGCGACATCGACATCGAGTTCCCGCGCGTACCGCATCATGCTGCTCCGCAAGCGCCCCGAGGCCAGTGCCACCACGGCACCGGAGTGATGCATGTCGTGCAGGGCAGCACGGTTGGCATCGCTGAGCCGCTTGTCGTTGGTCAGCAGGGTCCCGTCAAGGTCAAACGCGAGCAGGCGAGGAAGCATGGCGTGCGAATCCCGGTGGTGGCAGTTCTGCAAGAGCGCCAAAATACATGGCCGGAGACGCATTGCTCCCCCGATGCTATTTTCTGCGTTTTCGCCGGAACCACCGCTTTCACCCCGGGGACTGCACCATGGCATCGGAACTCGAAACACTGGTCAGCGCCTACACCGACGCCCATCTGCTCGAGCAGTACTACCGCAAACGCGACGAGTACTCCGCCGAGGCGCTCGGGGTCATGCAGCGGGAGATCCAGAAGCGCCGGATCCCCGCGGAGGAGCGTGCGGTGTACGAAGACGACATCCCCACCGACAAGGGGGACCTGTCGGAGCAGGAGTTTGTACCGTTTGATCACACGTTCACGCAGACCGATATCCTGCTCGTGCACGCAATCCTGCGCGATGCCGGTGTCGCGTTCTTCATCGACAACCCGTTCGGCTCGAGCGTGGTGCCGCTGGAAGGCGAGGCGGAGCGGCGCTACACGATACACGTGGTGAAAAGCGAGGAAGAGCGGGCGCACGAGCTGATCAACGAGCACTTCCATCGCGAGGACGGCCGGTACCAGCTGAAGCACACCGACCTGAAGGACCGTCTCCGGGCGTTCTCGTTTACCGAAGTGCGGCTCACCGAGGTGCAGCTGGAGGAGGAAGCCAGCGTGAGCGTGGCCCCGCAGGAGCGGGAGGCGATTGCGCGGTACGCACGGCGGCTTCAGGAAGAAGTGGAGGTGCTCGAGGGCCAGGGCCGCGTGGTGTTCTACTTTGACAATATCGACGAACTGCTGTCGCGGATCGGGGAGGGCGGGGCGCTGCGCGTGATGGACCTGCTGACAATCCTCGAAGTGCTCCAGGTATACTGCGATGATGCGGGGTTCAGCGAAGCGCTCCTGCAGGCGGGCTCGGCGCTGCTCGAGCTGTTCGACCGGTAGCCGCACGGTGTGCCTTCAGGCGCGGGATTGACATTTGGGATGGCAGAACGGATTTTCAGCACCGGAATTGAGTCACAGGGGCCCGGGGTCCCGGGTCGCGGGAAGAAGGGATCGGAATGGCAAGCGTAAAGAAGCACCGGAAAGCCAAGATCAACCGCCACAAGCGCAAGAAACAGCGGCGGCTCGATCGGCACAAGAAGAAGTAACGCGCCGCGACGTGTCACGGCGTTGCTGAGCATGCGGGGCGGGCCTCAGGCCCGCCCCGTTCGTTGTTGCAGGCTCCGTTTGGCTGACTGAGTATTTTCGCTCACAGATGGATACACTCAAGGGTACGGTCGAGCGGGTAACGTTCCAGAACGAAGACAACGGCTACACGGTATTCAAGCTCCAGCCGGAGTCCTCGCTCCTGCCGGTTACCTGTGTCGGCATCACTCCCACTATCGAACAGGGCCTTTCGGTGGTGCTCAACGGCGCGCGGGAGAAGCACGCGCGCTACGGCGAGCAGTTCTCGGTGCAGAGCTACGAGATTGTCCGTCCTACCACCCTCGAAGGTATCACGCGGCTGCTCAGCTCCGGGTTCATCACCAACATCGGCGAGTCGCGTGCCCGTGCAATCGTGCAGCACTTCGGCCTCGACACGCTCAACGTGTTCGACTCCTCACCCCAGCGGCTCCGCGAGGTCCCCGGGATCGGGCCGAAGACCAGCACGCGCATCCGCGAGGCATGGGACTCCCAGCGCCACCTTCGGGCCCTGCTGCAGTTCCTCCAGCCGTTCGGCGTCACCCTCAACCTGGCATACAAGATCTACAAGGCGTACGGTGGTGAAGCGCAGGCGAAGATATCGGCGGAACCGTACGCGCTGATCGACGATATCTGGGGGGTGGGATTCAAGCGCGCCGACGCCATCGCGCAGAAAATCGGCTACACCCGCGAGTCGTACAAACGTATCGTGGCAGGTCTGCGGTTCGTGCTCGAGGAGGCCTCGGCGGAGGGCCACTGCTACCTGCACGCGGGTGAACTGGCTGAGCGGGCGACCGCGGTGCTCGAGGTCGATTCGAGCCACGTGGTGCAAAGCCTCGACCACGGCTGCGAGGTGGGTCTGCTGGTACGGGAGGACGACCACGTCTACCTCCCTGCCCTCCACGTGGCTGAGATCCGTGTCGCCGAGCTGCTGCGCGCACGCTTCGCCGTCGCAAGCGACACGGGGAACCCCGATCCGGCAACTGTGCGCGCATGGCTCGAGTCGCGGGCGAAGGCCAGCGGGTGGCAGGTGGATCCCAAGCAGCTCGACGCGTGCCTGTGCGCGGTGAACGACCCCGTGAGCATCCTCACCGGCGGGCCCGGCACCGGCAAGACCACCACGCTGCAGCTGCTCGTGGGGTGGCTGCGCACCCGCAACGTGCGCGTATCGCTTGCGGCACCCACTGGACGGGCGGCGCAGCGCATGGGCGGGGTCGCGGGCATACCTGCGCAGACAATCCACCGTCTCCTCGAGTTCCGTCCCCAGGGAGGCCGCCCCGCATTCGGACGCAACAGCCGTAACCCCCTCGAGACCGACATGGTGGTGGTCGACGAAGTTTCGATGGTGGACATTCACCTGATGCGCTCGCTGCTCGAAGCGCTCCCCCGTGGGGCCCGGCTGCTGCTCGTAGGAGACAGCGACCAGCTGCCCTCCATCGGCCCCGGCAACGTCCTTGCCGATCTCATCCGCTCCGGCCGTGTCCGCCACGTGGAACTCACCACCCTGTTCCGCCAGGCCGCCGCGAGCAGGATAGTCACCTGCGCGCACGAAGTGCGACGGGGGGAAGTGGGACGGTTCGCCAACGCGGCACACGAGAACTGCTTTTTCGTGCAGGAAAATGATGTGGAGAAGTGCGCCGGGACCGTGGTCGATCTCGTCTGCTCGCGCCTACCCAGGCGCTACGGACTCAACCCCCGCCTCGATGTCCAGGTGCTTACGCCCATGCACCGCGGGCCGCTCGGCACACAGAACCTCAACCGCGCCCTGCAGGAGCGCCTTGTCGGGAGCGGCCCGCGGGTCACGCGTGGCGAGGTCGAGTTTGCCGAGGGCGACCGGGTAATGCAGGTGCGGAACAACTACGACAAGGGTGTGTTCAACGGCGATATCGGGACGGTTGCGCGCATCGGCGAAGAGCGCGAGCTGTGGGTGGAGTTCGGCGGCGGACCAATCGGGTACGGGCCGCGCGAGCTTGACGAACTCACGCACGCCTACAGCATCACGATCCACAAGAGCCAGGGATGCGAATTCAGAGCGGTGGTGATTCCTCTTTCGACACAGCACTTCGTCATGCTCCGCCGCAACCTTCTGTACACCGCTCTCACCCGCGCGCGCGAACTGTGCGTGTTCGTCGGCAGCCAGAAGGCGTTCGGGATCGCGGTCCGCACCGAGGCCGGCCTCGACCGCAACACGGGCCTCGCGGCGCGGCTGCGCTAAACCGCGCCCGCACCCGGTCGTATATTGCCCTCTCCGGGCTTCAGGGCCCCGAGCGCACCCACCCCACATCAGGGAGTCCCCGTCAATGAAACGCTTGCACGCGTACGCTGTCCTCGTTGCAGCGGTCCTCTCGCTCGTGTCGTGTGACCAGCTCCTGCCGAAGAAGATGCGCGCGACGCGTGCCGAAGCTCCATCCGTGATTGCCGCGCACACCTCAGGTGTGATCTCTTCGGAGAGCACCATCCGGGTCACGTTCGCCGAACGCATGGCCGACTCCGCCATCGTCAATGCTCCACTCGAACGCCCGCCGCTCAGCTTCCGACCCGACATCGGTGGCAGTACGGTGTGGGCTGATGGCCGTACGCTGGAATTCCGTCCCTCCGCGCGCCTTCCCCAGGGACAGGAGTACACCGCGACCGTTGTGCTCACCGGCCTCGTCACGGGAGAGGAAGTCCCCGAGGTGTTCGAGTTTTCGTTCACCGTGATGCAGCAGCACTTCGATGTGGCGGTCGAGGGGCTTCGGGCCGCATCGCAGAAGGACCTCACACGCCAGCAGCTGCGCGGTACGCTGAGCACCGCGGATGTCGAAGATGCGCAGAAGGTGGAGCAGGTGCTCACGGTGACACAGGGCAGGAAGGTGCTGAGCGCTTCGTGGGAGCACAACAGCGACCGGCGTGAGCACGCGTTCGTGGTGGACGGGATCGTGCGCAGTGACGATGAGTCGAGCGTGACCGTGTCGTGGAGCGGCAAGCCGATAGGGGTTGACAAGGAAGGCGACCAGAGTGTCACGGTCCCCGCACTCGGGGCGTTCAATGTCAGCCAGGTACGCGCAATCCAGGGCCGCGAAGAGTACGTCGAGGTCCTGTTCAGCGACCCAATCAAGACCAACCAGGATCTCCGCGGCCTCATTCGTCTCTCGGGCCGCAGCGGGCTGCGGTTCGCGGTCGACGGCAACCAGGTGAGAGTGTACAGCAGTTCCCCGTGGGTGGGACCGGTGGACGTGGCGGTGGCCAGGGGCGTGGTGAATGTCATGGGCCGCAAGCTGCAGCGCGACGCGCGCGAGCGCGTGACGTTTGAGGAACTCAAACCACAGGCGCGCTTCGCCGGCACTGGCGTCATCGTGCCCACCACCCAGGGCCTGACGGTGCCCATCGAAGTGGTGAACCTGCGTGCGGTACGGGTGGAGGCGCTGCAGGTGTACGAAGACAACATGGCGCAGTTCTTCCAGGTGAACGCGCTGGACGGGGACGATCAGCTCAACCGGGTAGGCCGCGTGGTGTGGAAGAGTACGGTTCCGCTCGAACTCGCGCCCAACCAGGTCAACACCTGGGTGCGCCTCGGACTCGATCTGAGCCCCTTGGTCCGCAAACACCCCAACGGCATGTACCGCCTCAAGCTCTCGTTCAAACGCAGCGACATCGTGTACCAGTGCGACAGCAGCACCGACGAGGAAGACGGCAGGAACAGGCGGGACGGTTCGAGCCAGGACGCCGACGAGGAGGAGGAAAGCAGCTACTGGGACTACTACGAGTACGACTGGAGCGAGTACTACGACAACCGAGAGAACCCTTGCCACCCTGCCTACTACCGCCCGTTCGGCGGACACGACATCACGGTGACACGCAACGTACTCGTGTCAGACATCGGTATCGTCGCCAAGCGTGGTACCGATGACACGGTGTTCGTCGTGCTGAGTGATATCCGTACCGCCAGGCCGCTGGCCGGCGCATCGGTGAAACTGTTCGACTACCAGCAGGCTGTGCTCGCCGAAGCACGCACCGACCGTGACGGGTTCGTGCGGCTCGCCGGCGCACACGGACGTCCGGGGTTCCTCGTGGTGGCCGAGAACGAAGCTCAGAAAGGCTACGTGCGGCTGCAGGACGGTGAGGCGCTGGCGGTGAGCCACTTCGACGTGGCCGGCGAGAGCGTGCGCAAGGGCCTGAAAGGGTTCATCTACGGCGAGCGCGGCGTGTGGCGTCCGGGCGACTCGCTGTTCATCACGTTCCTGCTGATGGATCGCGACAACACGCTCCCCGCCGATCACCCGGTGGAATTCGCGCTCTACAACGCGCGCAACCAGAAGGTGCTCGGGACCACGCGCACGCGCAGCTCGCACGGGTTCCACTGCTACCGTGTCCCGACTTCGCCCGATGCCCCGACAGGCAACTGGACCGCCAGGGCGACGGTCGGCGGCGTGGTGTTCAGCCGGCAGCTGAAGGTCGAGACGATCATGCCGAACCGGCTCAAGATCATGTTCGGTCTTGACGAGGGGGTGACGTACCTGAAGGACGGGCCGATGAGTGCGAGGCTCTCGGCAATCTGGCTGCACGGGGCGGTCGCGCGCGAGCTCAACGCCGATGTCGAAGTGGCGTTCAGCGCAGGCCACACCACGTTCCGCACCATGGAAGAGTACACGTTTGACGACCCCGTGCGGGAGTACGACCCGGAGAGTGAGTCGCTGTTCGACGGGTCGCTTGACAAGAACGGATTGGCCGTGGTGAACGCTTCGCTGCGCGCGCGCAATTCCTCACCAGGTGCGCTCACGGCGACGTTCCGCACCCGCGTGTTCGAACCCGGCGGCGCCTTCAGCATCGACCGGTTCAGTATCCCCTACCACCCCTACAACCGCTACGTCGGTCTGCGCCTGCCAAAGGGCGACAAGGCGCGCGGCATGTTGCTCACCGACACGTCCCACACCGCCGACATCGTGCTGGTGGACCCGGACGGCACACCGCGCAGCGGACGGGTGGAGGTGAAGCTGTACAAGGTGCAGTGGCGCTGGTGGTGGGAGAAAGGCACCGAGTCGCTGGCCGACTATGTCGAGTCGAAATCGCACCGCGTGATTGCCGCCGACACGATTGCGGTGAGCGGCGGAAGGGGCGCCTGGCAGTTCAAGGTGAAGTACCCCGACTGGGGACGCTACCTCGTGCGGGCACGTGACCTCGACGGCGGGCATGCGACCGGCGAAATCACCTATATCGACTGGCCCGGATGGGCGGGACGCGGGCAGAAGGAGATGGGCGGCGCGGCCACGATGCTCAGTTTCTCGGCCGGCAAGAGTGAGTACGGTGTGGGCGAGCAGGTCACGCTCACCATCCCCACCGGCGCGCAGGGCCGCGGACTGGTGAGTATCGAGTCGGGCACGCGGGTGGTGGAAGCCGCGTGGTTCGAGGCGGCGGGCCAGGATGCCGTGCAGTACACGTTCAAGGCGCGGCCCGAGATGGCGCCGACGGTGTACGCGCATGTCACATTCCTCCAGCCCCATCAGCAGACCGGCAACGATCTGCCTATCCGGCTGTATGGTGTGATACCAATCAAGGTCCTGGACAAGACGACGAAACTGGAACCGGAACTGGGGTGCGACGACGTGTTCGTGCCGGAGCAGACTGCGCACATCACGGTCAGCGAGCATTCGGGCAACGCGATGGCATACACGCTGGCAATTGTGGATGAAGGGTTGCTGGACCTCACGCGGTTCGCCACTCCCGACCCGTGGAACGTGTTCTACGCCCGCGAGGCGCTCGGGGTGAAGACGTGGGACATCTACGACCAGGTTGCCGGGGCATACAGCGGTTCACTCGAGCGGCTGCTGGCTATCGGCGGTGACGGGGAAGGGGAAGACAAGGGGGCCAAGCGGGCACAGCGGTTCCCGCCCATGGTGCGGTTCTACGGTCCGTTTGAGTTGGGCCGGGGGAAGAAGGCGACGCATGAGGTCGATATCCCCCAGTACGTGGGCGCGGTGCGGGTGATGCTGGTCGCGGGGAAGGGCCGCGCGTACGGCAAGAGCGACAAATCGGTGTTCGTGCGTAAGCCGCTCATGGTGCTCGCGACGCTCCCGCGCGTGCTTGGGCCGGGCGAGCAGGTGCAGCTTCCCGTGTCGGTGTTCGCACTGGAAGACAAGGTGCGCACGGTGAGCGTGTCGGTGAAGACTGAAGGGCCGCTGAGTGTGAGTGGTGACAGCAGGCAGAAGATCACGTTCGAGCAGCCGGGCGATGAAGTCGTGACGTTTGCGGTGAGGGTGGCCGACCAACCGGGTGTCGCGAAGGTGGAGATAGAAGCGAGTGGCGGCGGAGAGAAAGCGGCGCAGACCATCGAGATCGAGGTCCGCTCACCCAGCAGACCAATAACCGATGTCGTGGACACGTCACTTGCCCCTGGCGCGGCATGGAGCACCACGGTGAGCCTGCCGGGGATGCCGGGGACCAATGCGGCGGTGGTTGAGGTGTCGCGCGTGCTTCCGATGAACCTGGGCAAGCGGCTGCAGTGGCTGATACGCTACCCGCACGGCTGTGTGGAGCAGACCACGTCTGCGGCGTTCCCGCAGGTGTACCTGCCGAAGCTGCTGGACATGCCGAAGGACAGGCAGCGGCAAGTGCGGCAGAATGTCAACGCAGGGGTCGACCGGCTGCGCATGTTCCAGACCGCCGAGGGCGGCATGGGCTACTGGCCCGGGGGTGAGCCCTGCGAGTGGGCCAGCAACTACGCGGGCCATTTTCTTCTCGAGGCACAGAAGGCAGGGTATGTGGTACCGGTGGCGATGATCGACCAGTGGAAGAAGTACCAGCGGAACCGCGCATCGAACTGGACCGGCGGGAAGAGCAGTGACAAGCTGACCCAGGCGTACCGGTTGTACACGCTTGCGATTGCGGGGTCTCCCGACATGGGGGCGATGAACCGGTTGCGTGAGGAGGGCGACATGCCCTCGGCGGCTTCGTGGCACCTCGCGGCAGCCTATGTACTGGCGGGGCAGAAAGAGGCGGGGGTGGCACTGGCGAAGAAGGCAGGGACTACGGTGCGCAGGTACCGAGAACTGGGCGGCACGTACGGCTCGGACGTGCGCGACAAGGCCATGATACTCGAA
>CAZJJT010000045.1:0-15586 GCA_964546395.1 uncultured Fibrobacterota bacterium | reverse complement strand
CCAGCAACCCGCCCTTCCATTCTTCGGCGGACGGGTTGGGCTGACTGGTGAAATCGTTGAGCCCGAGGCAAATCACGACCACGTGGGGAACCCACGACGTGGAGTCGAACGCCTGGGTCTGCGAGGGGAACAGCCGGCCGTAGATCGAGGGGTAGGCATTGGGATCCTGGGTCCCGGGGTACCCGTAGTTGCGCACCAGCCCGGTGCCGCTCCTGCTGAGCACATGGTAGTCCGCCTGCAGGCTGCAGGCAGCGTAGGCGCTGAACGCCAGGTAGCAGTTGGACATCGAACGGCTGTCGCAGTCGGCCCCGTCACTCTCATCGTTGAGCCCCGACGTGAACGAATCACCAATCCACTGCACACGTCGGTCAGGCTTCGGCGGAGACGCCACCAGCCCGCCTCCGTCAGCCAGCTCGAACCCGCGAAACGTCACGATGTTCCCGTACGACTCGGTACGCTTGGTGAGCAGGACGGTGTGTGTGCCCGTGCCAAGGCCAGTCGCAACCGTATACGTGCGCGAGCCACCCTGTGTCACCAGCACCGTCTCCAGCGCACCGTCGATGAACACGTTGAAGTTGTTCGCACCGTCATCGAGACGCACCCCGAGGCTTGTGCCGGTGAACGACGCGCGGATGTACACTCCAGTCCATTCAAAGCGCACGGCCTTCGTGTCGGAGAAGTCGCAGCGGCCGGTGTACTGGATCAACGGGTCGTCGGCGTCAACCGTGACAGCAGCATGCGAAGGGGTCGGCAGCAGGGCCACAAGCAGTACGAACAGCAGTGTCGGTCGCATGGCGGTCTCCGGAGCAGGGATTGCGTATGCTGAATGTAGGCCATGTGGCACATGCAGACCACAGAAATCGCTCCTGCGAATGCTGTTGCGTATAATATTTTATATGCATGCAAACCAGCGCGGCAGCCTACGCGTGGCTCAGACACCGGATCGCCCAGTCGGCGCGCGACGGCGTGTCGCGCCTGCCGCCGCTCAAGACCCTGGCCGCTGCGTGTGGCGTCTCGACGGTAACGATGTGGCGGGCGCTGCGCCGGTGCCGCCAGGAGGAGCTGGTGCTGGCCGCGCCGCGCCGCGGCATCGAACTCCTGGGCGCGGCAAGCGCCATGGAGCCGCGGGCGGCCCGCAGGACCACCCCGGCGGCGCGCACCGCGGAGAGCGCGTTCTCCCGCGACCTGCTGCGCGGCCGCTGGCAGGCAGGGACCCGTCTGCCTCCCCACAAGGTACTTGCCCATCACTACGGTGTCGGGTTCATCCGTCTGAAACGCATGCTGCAGGAGAGTGTAGCGGAGGGCCGGCTGGCGGCATCGGGCCGGGGCTACGTGGTGGCAGTCCATGGCAACCAGCTCTCCGGTGGTACACTCCAGCTTCTGTGCAGCCGCCCTTCGCTGCCGGCGCTGGCCGCCCTTACCGAACGCATCGGGGTGATGTGCGAGGTGCTGGAGCAGGAGTGCTGTGCCCGTTCGGTGCGTCTGTCGGTGCGCAACGTGAACGATACGGAAGAGAGTGGGGCGGCGGACTCGCTGCCGGTACTGGGGTACGCGGTTGCCCCGGCGGGGATGTCCGATAGTGCGCTACTGGCCACGATGCGCCGCCTCGGCAGCGACTCCCGTCGTGTCTGCGTGCTCGACCCCATGGGTGAGCGCCGGGTGGTGGAAGCGTTCGATCCCGCGCCCCGCACGTGCGTCGTCACGATCGACAGTCACTGCAACGCGGGCGCGTCAGTGGGACGATTTCTTCTGCAGGCCGCCCATCGACGCGTCGCGTACATCTCGCCTTACATACGGTTCGACTGGTGCCACGACCGTCTGGTCGGCCTGCGCCGGAGCTTCGTCGATGCCGGTGTGCCCGGCGGGGTATCGGCGTTCACCGATGCGACCCTCGAGAACTATGGCGAGATTGCGGAGCAGATTGCACAGCAGCCGTGGTACCGGCAGGTTGAGAGGCATGCCGAATCGCTCGAACTGCTCACCGACCGCCACTTCGGCCGCACCGACCATCACCTTCTCGGCCGGCAGATTCTGCCGGGACTCATCGACAGGTTCATCGAGAGCAGGGTCCGACCGCTCTTCGAGGAGGCCGCACGCGACAGTAGCATCTCGGCGTGGGTAGTCACCAACGACATGGTTGCACTCCTGGCGATGCAGTTCCTCAGGGCGCGCGGCACCAGGAGGGTAGCTGTCGTCGGGTTCGACGGTACCCGTGAGGCGTCACTGCATGGCCTGAGCAGCTTCGGGTTCAACACGCAGGCAGTGGTACACGAAGGGCTCAACTACGTGCTGGGGCCGCACACCCGCCGTCTCTCACGGCCGGGCCGGATCGTGGTTGTCCCCGGCATGCTTGTGCAACGCGGATCGACCTCGCCGGTCCCCTAGAACGACACAACCAGCGCCACCTTCGGCGCGCCGCTCGATGAGCGGCCGAGTACCACGACTCCGCTCACCACGAGCGTGCCCGAGACCGCGAAGCAGCCGATGCCGGCTCCTTTGAGCACGGTGTCCGAGTTGGCGAACCACTCGCCGTCCGACGCCATGCCGAGCACGAAGCTCGCGGCGCCCACGATCCCGATGCCGGCGCCCGCCGCGAGCAGCACCCCACCCACGGTCCGCTTCTGCGTGCGAAGGTACCTGGCGCGGTCGGCCGACATGGTCTGCGGAACCCGCGGCGTCGGTGACACCGTCAGCTGCGTGGTCGCTCGCGGCGGCGCCGCTACGGCAGTGCCGCTGCCGAACACCAGTCGGAACGAGAACGTCGTGGCACTCCCGGCGTGGCTCACCGCACCGAATTTCCACCGCATGAGTGCGCGCAGTACGCCTCGCTCGGTCGCGGTGTCGTTGATGGTGCTCTCAAGCACCCGCGCAGCAGTCACGCTGCCGTCGAACTCGACGGTGAGCCGCACCTGCACGGTACCCGATACGCCTTTCCCTTCGGCCGCGGCGGCCAGGAACGCAAGGGTGTGCATGCTCTTCCCGACACCGGCGACAAGCTCATCGGGGGTCCGCCCCGCCACCGGGCTTCCGCGCACGATCGCCACCCCAGCTGCGTCGAACCGCACATACGCCGTCCCGCCGTCGCCGCGCGCCGGCGCCACACCCAGCCACAGGCATCCCGCCACGAGCGCCGGCAGACGTAGAGAACACCGCCACAGCAGGGAGCGTTGCGGGAGGGCCCAATCCGCGCCGTGTATCCGCGCTGTGATCACCCGCGCATCCTCTTTCTCACCACGTCGTAGGCGAGTTTCGGCCGCCGATACTCGTCCACCACTCCCTTGTTGTTCATGGTGCGCGGCCGCCCGCCCCACCAGCCGCGCGTCACCCGTACATCACAGAACTGCCAGATCACGCTGCCCGATATGCGCGGGTGGTTGAGATACACCCGCAGCGACTCGTCGAGTGCGTCGCACTGGTACTCCTCGGTCCACGGATCGCGCGAAGGATTGCGGACACCCGGGATTGCGCCGGCGCCGAACTCACTCATGATCAGCGGCTTGCCCGCTCCTCCCCTGCTCGCCTTCGAATCGAGCCACGCAATGATGTCCTCAATCCGCGGTTTCACGTTCTCCGGCTTGCCGCCGTACCACGCGTCATACCTGTTCCACGACACGATGTCGACGAGGTCGAGGCAGATGTCGCGACGGGCCTTGTCGGAGGCAAACGTGACCGGGCGTGAGGGGTCGAGGCGGTGCAGAAGTCCGATCACCCGTTCGTACTCCCTTCGGCCGGCCGCCGACACGGAATCGCACTCGTTGAGGCAGCCCCACATGATGATGCTCGGGTGGGAGGCATGCCACTGCACCATCTCGGTGGTGGACTGTGCAATCTGCTCGCGGAACTTCGGGGCCGCAAACGGCACGTTGCGCGCGTGTGACTCCTCCCACACGTACATGCCGGTTTCGTCGCACATGTCAAGAAAGCGCATGTCGTTGGGATAGTGGCTGGTGCGCACGAAGTTCGCGCCGAGATCCTTCATCAGCGCCAGGTCGCGCGCCATCATCTCCGGCGGAAGCGCGCAGCCGAATGACGGGTGGTCCTCGTGGCGGTTGAACCCTTTGAGTGTCAGCGGCGCGCGGTTCAGCAGGATCTTCGTGCCGCGTACCGCGACTTCGCGGAACCCCACCCGCTCCACGCAATCGTCGACCGGCACCCCCTGGTCAAGCACGTGCGCGTCGAGCAGGTACAACCGCGGACTCTGCGCGCTCCACGTGTCGACCCCCGGCGCCCGGAGATCCAGGTGTACCTCGCGTGTCTTCCCGGCCGGCACAATCACGCCGCACTGCGCCCCGGATTCCACACCTCTCAACGCAACCGATACCCCACGTTCGAGCGCCCTGCGCGAGCAGTTGCGGAGTACGACGCTCACCTGCAGCGTCCAGTCCCTGCGTCCGAACCGCGGAATCGCACTGAGCCGCTCGATACACACCTCGGGCACATGGTGGACCTCGACCGGCCGTGTGATCCCGCCGTAGGTGTAGTAGTCGTTCTCGATGTGCAGCGCCGAATGCCCGCCAAACGTGTTATCGACCTCCACCACAAGCTCATGCGTACCGGCGCGGAGCCGCGGGGCAAGCACGGCCCACGGCGTGAACGCGTCGTAGTGCCCGCCCACCCGTTTGCCGTCGATGAAGACCGTGCCGGTATGCGACACGCCGCCGAACGCGATCTGCAGTGCAGTGTCCTCCATCGCTTCGACGTCGCGGCGGAACCATGCGGTCCCGCGGTAGGTGTGGAGCCCGGGGATACTCTCCCATGTACCAGGCACCATCACACGTTCCGGGTAGCGTGACGGGAGCCGTCCGCGGCCCGAACGCGAGTGCTGCGTGGCACACTCCCAGTACCCGTCGAGCGACTCGACCCGCCTCAGTTCGTGTGTTCGGAACATCCGAAGCATCAGGCCGTCCGCTCCTTTCTCGCGCCGACTTCCGTGGCCGGCACCTCCTCGTCCGGATAGGTTCGAGCCACACCCGTAGCCCGAAACTCCCGTATCGACTCCACACAGTGGTAGGGCGCGTTGCTGTGCACGATTGCGGCCGGCCGGTCGAACACGTGCGTGTCAGAGCCCCCCGTGTACGGGCGGCCCCGTCCACGGACAATCTCGAGCAGTCCCGAGCGCTGCACCTCGTCGTAGTTCGGGTAGAACACTTCCAGCCCGTCAATGCAGGTGTCAAGCAGGGCGCACAGCAACTCGCGCCTGGGTGCGAGGTCGGCCCCTGCCGTGCCGAGAGGGTGCGCAAGCATGATGGTGGCGCCGGAGTCGCGCAGAGCCTTGATGACCGCATCGCGAGACGGCAGCAGGTCGCGGCTGATATCGGGGCATATCTCGAAGAACAGCTCGCGCAGTGTCCGTGAGCCGTCCTGTGGCAGTACGCCCTGTTTCACCAGAACCCGGGACAGGATGTCGGTGCTGGACGGTTTCTTCCACACGTCGTACTCGCCACAGCGCGCAATCATCTCCTGCCGGAGGTCCTCCTCGCCGACATCGGCCATCTCGCGGGCAAAGAGCCGTGCGAGCAGTTCCTCCAGTGCACCTTCGTAGAACTCGCTGATCTCGCGACACAGCTTTGCGAGCGATTCGCTCGGGTCGACGAAATAGCCCAGAAGGTGGAGGCTCTCTCCGAGCCCCTCTTCGGGGAGTCCCGCCACCGACATCTCTATGCCGGGGATGAACTCGATGCCCACCTCACGTGCTGCATCGCGGGCCGCCACCAGCGAGTCGGTGTTGTCGTGCTCGGTCAGGCTGCAGGCACGGTAGTGGTTGCGCCGGAAGAAGCTGATGACCGACGGCGGCAGACCGATACCGGTGCGGGATGCGCTGGTGTGGCAGTGAAGATCCACCACGTTGCGCCGTTGCTGCTGTGCGGCGCGTTCAGGCATCCAGAGAGGCCGCGTGTCGATCGGCTGACGGGTCGCCGGCAGCGTGGATGACCCGGGTTTCGGGCTCGATGTACAACATCACCGGATCGGCAATCGCCTTGTCCTGCGACACGATCTCGTGCCCGCGCTCCTCCAGTTGGCCGCCGAGTTGGGCGGCCAGCGAAGCGTTCAGCACCAGGCGCTTGCCCACGAGCGTGCTGTTTCTATCGCGTGCCGGGTCGAACGAGTTCTCGTGGCATTCGGTGGCGAACCGCGGGGCGGTCACCGCCTGGCCGGGTCTCATGTTGAATTCCAGCGCGTTGAGCAGCACCTGCAGCGTGGTCTGGTCCTGGAGGTCGCCACCGGCGACGCTGACCGCATAGATCGGAACACCTTCACGTATCACGAGCGTCGGCGTGAGAGTGATACGCGGCCGCTTGCCGGCTTCGATGCGGTTGGGGTGCCCCGGCGTAGTGTTGAGACTGGTCAGGCGACTCCCGTGCGCAACGCCGGTAAGCGGATCGATACCCTTCGGCCCCTCGACATCGTTGCAGCTCGGCGTGGCCGCCACCACGTTGCCTGCCTCATCGGCAACCACGCACGTGGTAGTTCCGCCGGGCCCCGGGCGGAACGTACCGTTGCCGCGCAGCGCGCGCATGGTGAGCGGGTCGCCCGGCCGCGCCTCCGCCACGGCGTGGTCCATGTCGATAAGCGGCCGGCGGAGCGCGGAGTACTTCTCGGAGAGCAGTCCGATGAGCGGCACATCGGAGAACAGCGGGTCGCCGTAGTACGCATCACGATCGGCCATCGCAAGTTTGAGCGCTTCGGCGACCACGTGTACGTAGCCGGCCGAGTTGTGGCCGAGCGAGCGCAGGTCGAAGCCCTCCAGCAGGCGCAAGGCCTGCAGCAGCATCGGCCCCTGGGTCCACGGACCGCACTTGCAGACCGTGTAGCCGTGGTACGATACCCGCACCGGGTCTTCCACCCGCGTGGCGTGCGCCTCGAGATCTTCCCGCGTGATGAACCCGCCGCGCGAGCGGTACCAGGCAACCAGCTCCGAGGCAATGTCACCGCGGTAGAACCGCTCCGAGGCCGCGCGCAGCTTCTGTTCCCGCGTACCGCGGCACTTGCGCTCGGCGCCTGCCATGCGGCGCAGCGTGCGCCGCAGCAGCACGTGCCACGCCGACCCGCCGTTCTCGAGAAGCTCGATGGTAGGCTGCATCACCTGCGCGAGACTCATGGTGCCGAACAACTCGAGCGCCGTCACACACAGGTCGGGCGCCCCCGGTACCGCGGCCGATTTCATATCGCCGCCGGGAGGGATCCCGTTGGCCAGGTACCAGTCGATCGAGTCCTGCGACAACGGCGCGCGTCCCTGCCCGCACAGGACAGTCACCTGCCGTGTCTTGCTGTCGTAGTAGATGAACGGCACTTCACCGCCGAACGCAAACCGTCCGAAGTCGGTCACGCTGAGGGCAAGAATCGTTGCCACGCCCGCGTCGGCGGCATTGCCGCCGTGTTCGAGTATCCGCAGACCAGCCTCGGCCGAATCAGCTTTGCCCGTTGCAACAGCCCCCAGCCGGCCATGCACCTGCCACCCCGTGGCCCGGACCGGTGTCCTCATGCGAGTCTCCCTGCGTTGAGCGCCGTGTGCAGGTTTGTCGCGTACAGCGCCATGCTCATGTCACAATGATACTTCCTCGCGGATCACCTTCACAAACTCCGCCGCCGAGCATCCGGCCCGCGTGTTCCCAACGTGTGTACCGACAGTCTGCTGAATACAACGGGGCCGCCCACGGCCGTAAGCGCGACGCCGCGGTCGTACTCGCGCTTGTAGGCAATCGCGGCAAGGCACACGCGGCCCCCGCAAGCGTATATCTCGATGAGCGACTTGTCGACGAACACGCGAAGGTCGAGGGCTGACTGCTCGGCGTCCTCGGGCAGCGGCGCCGACACCTCGCCAACGCGGAGCGCGCCGCTCTGCACGCACACTGGCACGCACGAGCGACCGTCCGGATTGCGGCGCAACTCCACCGTGAATCCCTCCGCCCGCGACAGATCGGCGGTGAGTTCCACCTCGAGCAGGTCGCCCTCTATCATCTCCAGCACGCGCGTGCCGTTCTCAACCGTCAGCGGCCCGATCTCCGCGGTGGCAGTCCGCAGCGATTCCAGTTCGGCCACCGGTGTCTGCACGAGCCGCTCGTGGCTGTCGAGCGACAGCACGCGCGGCAGCGACTGGCACCCGTTCCATCCCATGTCCTCGCGAAACCCCCGTATCCAGGCCATCAGCACCGTGCGTCCGTCCGGAGGCGCAAACAGGTTGGTCGCGTAGAACACGCTGTGCGGCCCGGCCCCGGCGTCCACCACCCCCCGGCGCTGTGACACGAACACGAGCTTCTCCCAGTCGATGTCCCCCACGTGGTATTCGACCGTGTTCAGTTCGAATGCCGCGAGGAGTACCCACTTGTCGCCAAGGCGGCACAGGTTCGGGCACTCCAGGTGCGGGTAGGAGGTGTTCGGGTGACGGAAGAAGATGCCGCGGTAGACCCACGCACTCAGCGAGGGTTCCTCGCATTCGTAGATGAGGCAGACAGGATCGGCGCCGTCTGCATCCGGCAGCTTGCCGCCCACCAGCATGAACACGCGCCCCTCGTAGCGGAACACGAACGGGTCACGCCACTGGGTGATCCGCCGGCGGTGTGATACCATGTTCAGCAACGGACTTGCCGGGTGATGCGCCCACGTTTCCCAGGAGCTGTCACCGACAGCTGCCCACTGCTCCGGATCCCGCTCGCCGATACTTGTGTAGATGAGCATCGGCCTGCCTTCACCGTCCACCGCCGCGCACCCCGAGAAACAGCTGGTTTCGCCCAGGTCGAGAGCGGGCACGAGCGCAACCGGGAGATGCTCCCAGTGAACCATGTCGCGGCTGCGTGCGTGGCCCCAGTGCATGTGACCCCACGAGTCGCCGTACGGGTTGTGCTGGTAAAACAAGTGGTACCACCCGTCATGCCAGATCGTCCCGTTGGGATCGTTCATCCAGTGGCAGGGCGCGGTGAAATGGTACCGGGGCCGGGAAGGGTCGGACTCCGCCCGCTCTTTTCCCTGCGCCAGCGCCGCCATCGCCCCGGCAACTGTCAGTTCATTCGGCATCGCATTGCTCCATCCATGCCCTTTGCTCAGCCGGCCCAGTGCTCGGCCATCTCGACCATGGCCCGGTAGTTCGCAAGCGTGGTCGCCGAAAGAGCCCTTCCGTACGGGCACGCCGAGGGCATCAGTACGAACCCGCGGCCCGTCCCCGCCGTCCCTTCGCGAAGCGCGGTGTCCACGCGCGGCCGGAATTCCTCTGTGTCAAGGTTCTCGATATCGCTCACCTCGATGTTGCCGAACAGCACGATCCGCTCGCCCACGTGCTCGCGCGCGTACGCCAGCGAGATGTCTCCCTGCGGCGGCGGTTCGATGGGGTCGAGACCGGCGCAGCCCGTCGCTGCGATCAGCTCGAGGATGTCGCGCAGGTTGCCGTGCGAGTGTAGCCGCGCGAATCCGCCCGAAGCATGTATCGCGTCCACCATCCGGCGGTCGTAGCCCACCACGTACTGCTCGAACAGCGAGGGCGGGAGGTAGGGCGGTGAGGCATACTCCGGGCCATAGATCCGCCACAGCCGCCCCGGAAGAGCTTCCGCCACCGCGCGGGTCTTCGGCAGCAGCGTTGCGGCGCACCGGTCAAGCAGGCGCGTGAACAACTCGGTCTCGGTCAAAGCCACAACCGTGAACACCGCCATGTCGAACAGCGCCGCGGCGTCGTTGAGCGGGTCCCCCGTGTCCACCATCACGATCCCCGTGTCCCCCAGGGCCTCTTCCGCCGCCAGCACCCCGGAGACGTCAGGCGTGCCTCCCGCCTCCGGCGCCGGCAGATCGAGATAGGCGCGCAGGTCATCGGCATCCTTCAGCAGGTGCTCCTCCACCCATACCGTGTTGACACCAGGGTCGCGCCGCGCCCGTGAGCTGAGCGTCCGGCCGTTCGCGCGGACGGTGGTGACGGTGTAGCGGCTGGCATCCCTGACAAAGGTCTCGACAGTCCGGCAGGCAGCGGTCGGGTCGGGCGGCATGTCACGCATCGGCACGTAGCGCATGACGATGCGGTCGGTGCGCTCGCGCGTGAGTTCTATCAGGGGGAGCCATGACGGGTCGGTGTAGATGTTGAACGGGTCGAGATCTTCCGGGCGCTCATCGAGGCCGTTCAGCTCGTAGAAACACACTGGTGGCCGGTCCACCGGCTCGCCCCGGAGCGTGGCCATGAGCCGTTCCCGTCTGCTCATCGATGGTGCGCGGTTGTGCTTCGCGGTTGTCATACCAGCTCGGACAGTTTCTTCATGATCTGCTCGAGTTGCGCCACACTGCCCTTCTCACCCGCCCCTGCCCGCGCGTGCTCAAGCATGATTGCCGACTGGGCAACCAGGGCGCTCGTGTCGGTCGGCGCCGGCGCGCTGCCGAACACCCGCTGGAAATTACCCGCGTAGATACGCTCGAGCGTCTCGCCAGGGAGTGCGAGCCCTTCGCCCGAGAACGCCTCCCTCGTTTCGAGAAACGCGCGTATCCGCGCGACGTTCTTCAGCGCCCACGCCGCAGCCTCATCACTGTCCGCCGTGTTATCGGTCCCGAACAGGATACGATCCTGGTAGGTGATGAAGAACTCGCGCCATGCCGCCGGCTTCTTCGAGAATTCGTAGTACATCTCACTGCCCGGTGTGATGTCGAAACACACGTTCGGGTGCGCGTCGAGGAATGCGGCGGCACGCTCGATATGCGGCGACAGGAAATAGAAATGGGCGAACACAACGTTCAGGCGGGGAAACAGCGCTACCACGTGTGTGCTCTCAGCGTACAGCTGTTCTATCGATGGGAACGAAGGGTCGGTGTAGAGCCAGTTGTGTCGTTTGGCCATCTCCGGCGCTTTCTCGGCATCCCAGAACGATTCCGGATCGGCCACGTGGAACAGAACCGGCACACCTTCCTGCTCCAGCCAGCGATAGTACTCACGGTAGGCAGGGTCATCGAGGGCCAGGCCGGTGTCGCGGCGGGCGTTGGGTTTGCCCTCGATCATCTTCATGCCGTCTGCGCCGAGTTCGCGAAGGCGGCGGGCCTGGGCCGCGAAGTCCAGTCCGCTCTCCTCGTGGCCCGGCGCCGTGTGGTCCAGACCACCGAACATCCAGGTGTCGGACGGGCGAAGTGACTTGGCGAGCAGCCCAAGAACGTTGGTATGCAGTCCCAGGTACGGGATACAGGCGATACCCATGCCGGAGATCCCCGCGGCCGAGCGAATCGAGTTGAACCGCTCGATGCCGTCGTACGTGTCGAGGTGTGTGTGGCAATCGATTGTCGGCCGTGTCATACGGTGCTCCACTGTGTGAAGAATGCCTACTCGGTCTCCGCTTCCGGTTCGGTCTCCGCTTCCGCTTCTGTACCCGCTTCGCGCCGCCTCTGCTCGCGCGCGCGAATCCGACGCTCCACTTCGCTGACAACGTCACGCACCGAAGACGTATCGGGTTCGGCGGCGGGCGCGGCCGTCGTGTCGGGGATCTCCGGCCGCGGTTCCAGCACGAACACACGGTCGTTGTCGATATCGAACATCGCCTCGCAGCGCCTGAGGAACCCGCGCCCGACAATCCCCGCCAGGTGCATCGAGTCGCCGAGCCCCGCCGCCTCGCGCACTTCCGCCAGCCGGGTAACACCGAACTCCGTAACACCCGTGGTCATGGTCCCCAGCGCAAATGTCGAGAGTGTCAGGCGATAGAGTGGTTCGCGCGGCCCGCCGAACGACACCGACTTGCGCGTGGATTCGGGCGAGTAGCCCAGCGCCCTGACCGCTTCACCATCAAGAAACGTATACGGCGCACCCGGGTCGAGAATAACTCGCACCGCGTGCGAGTCCAGCGTGGCGGTTGCGAGGAACGCGCCCGACTGAACACGGGTGAGAGACACCACCCGGTACCCCGCCCCGCCCAGGCAGGCGGCGGCAAGCGCCTGTACCGAGTCGCGCCGGGTCGCCTGGCCCGCACACGCGGTCGACAGCAACGCGGCTAGGAAAACGCTCCGCCTTCCCGCTCGACAGCGTCCACACACATGCGCATGCTGTGGTAGTCGCATTTCCAGTAGCCGCCCTTGGTCCGGTCGGTGACCACCCCGTTGCGGTCGATTTCGGAAAATACCCCACCGTCGCTGTCGATATAGTGCTCGAAATAGTACCCGGCCATACGGAGGCAGATCTCGCGGTAGCTGCTGTCGTAGATCCGGGTGGCCAGGTTGAGCGTCTTGATCGCCTCCACCTGCGGCCAGAACATGCCGCCCTTGGCCGAACGGCCCTCGTGGATATAGTAGGCGTCCTGAAACAGGCCGCTGGGCCGTATGCCGTGCTCGACTGCCTTGCTGAGCAGCGCCTGCTCGGTGGCTTCGTCGAGTTGCGCTCCGGGCATACAGCGGAAGAAGTCGATCCACTCGAGACCGTGTGCAAGCGACGTGTGCGCGCCCACGCCGCGCCACGGCTGGTCGTAGCCCGCATGGAACCGGTCGAACACCACCATGTGTTCTTTGTCAAGAATGCGCGCGTGGAAGAACTCCCGCACCGCCTGTGCGCGGCCCGTGTGGTCGCCCCCGATACCCGCGTCCCGCAGACATACCAGCGCCTCGAGGTAGTGAAGGTTGTTGTTGCCGGAGAACGACTCGGTGGACGACGAGCGGTGCATCATGCGGCTGATACCGCCCACCACTCCGGTCTTCGCCAGTTCGCCCTTGATCGTCACCTTCTCGATTGTCTGGAACAGACGCCATGTCTCCTCGGCCACATCACTGCGCCCCGTGGCCTGCGCGTAGCGCGCCATGCCGATTACCACGAACAGGTTGTCGTACGCGTCGAGCACTTCAGGCGCGCGCAACTCGTTCTCCCAGATACCCCCGTACCATCCGCCGGGCGTGCGCATGCGCGTGGTGATGAAGTCGTAGAGGTGGCGCGCGTGGTCGTGGCAGAACTCCAGCCCGGCCCGAATCCCCTCGGCATAGTTGTACAGGAGGCGCGCCTGGATAAGCAGCGCGCGGTGACGGCGTTTCCACACCGTCCCGTCCGGGCCGATCCAGATGTGGAACCCACCTTCTTCGTCGTCGCGGGCCCGCTCCCAGAATCGCAGGATCGATTCGCGGTGCTTCGCAAAGTCTTCTCGTGTCGGGACCATCGTTCCCCCAGGAGTATCCACAGCCTCTGTCGCTGATTCACGCCTTGTTGTTCGCACTTCGCCCTTCGCCCTTCTCCCGTATCGCCTCCACCCCCCCGTCGTCGGCAAGAAAATCCAGCCCGCGGGCCGTGATCCGCACCATGATGAAATCGGGGCCCTGGTCACGCAGCGAAGAGCCCTCGACAAGCCGGTGTTCGTGCAGGTAGTGAAGGTTGGCCTGGCAGTCGGCGGCAGCGGTGCACGGCAGCAGCGCCGTGTCCACCGAGTTGGGATACCGCTCCTCGAGGAACTCGAGTATCTGTCGCTGCAATGCCCGGTCAATCTTCACAACGCTGTCCCGCAGAGAGTGGCGCGCACGCCGGTTAGTCAGGGAAAATAGGTCGGCGCAGGAACTGAGCACGCAGGGACCCGCGGCCATTCGGAGAACCGGTCATACCCATGCATTATGCCACCGGACACGACCGGCCCGAGGGGTTCACAGGCCGACAACCGTGTAGAGCAGCCTCGACACGGTCGAGATAACCACGGAGAACGCCCCCCCGAAGAACTGCAGCCCCACGATAAGCAGCACCAGGCCGATGGGCCCAGCGCGATGGAACCCTTCCCAGTACGGCCGCAGCGACTGGGGCATGAAGAAGTCTGCCACGCGGCTGCCATCGAGCGGGGGTATTGGAATAAGATTGAAAATAGCGAGTGCAATGTTCACCTGAACCATCATTATCAGAAAAATGTGCACCTCTGGCACGGTGCCGTAAAGTGATGGAATCCAGTGGGCGAACGCTGACAGCAACGCGGCGCTCCCCAGCGCAAGCGTCACGTTTGAGGCCGGTCCCGCCGCTGCCGTCACCATCATCCCCGCGCGCATCGAGTACTTGTGCGCGAACCGTACCGGGTTGACCGGTACCGGCTTGGCCCACCCGAACGGCACTCCCATCAACGGCAGCAGCACCGTACCGATGATATCGATATGCACCAGCGGGTTCAAGCTCATGCGCCCCATCAACGCCGCCGTGTCATCACCCAGCGCATACGCCGAACGGGCGTGCGCCCATTCGTGTACGCTGAGCGACAGCAGTACCGGAATGAACAACATCACGCGCTGCAGTATGTCCGGGCCGTCGCCAAACACGCATTGCTCCTTGTCCAGACAGTGAAAATAGTACCCCGCCTGCTGACACCCACCCGGCCGCGTTGTAAATTGTATTGTTGGTTCCTATGGGCAATACACGCGAAACAGTCAAAGACTACGCTGCCCGGCGCAAGGGGCTTACCAGGGACGAGTTTGTCCGGAAGTTCCCCTTCCCGTTTCTTGTCGAGCGGGAGCACGGCAGCGATCTCGGCGGCGCGCCTCCGGTGCTTTCCACGATGGTGGTCTCGCAGGACCGTATCAAGGCACTGATGGCCGGGGAGGCCACATCGCGGGCCGGACGGCCTGTCGTACCGGTCGTCAAGCGTGCGGGCAACGCGTACGCCGGGATGGTGACCATCGGGCGGACCGCCAACAACGATATCGTTCTCGACTCACCGGCTGTATCGAAGTTCCACGCGCACTTCAGCCACGACGCGGCCAGCGACACGTACCGTCTCGCCGACGCCGACGCGACCAACGGCACATTTGTCAACAGCAAGCGGCTCGAACCCAAGGCCACGGTTACGCTTCGCGACGGCGACATCGTCGCCATCTCGCAGTCGTTCAAGTTCACCTATTATTCGCCCGGTGGGTTCTTTGATTTTCTTTCGATAGTCGAACCGGACAGCGGCTCGGCATAGTCTGGCGGCCCTACTCCGCCACCTCGGCCTCTTCCTCGGCCTCCACATCCTCCGCAGGCGCCGCCCCTCGTCCCCGGTACAGCATCGGGCCTACGATCACGACGGCAGTCTCGGCGAGAAATCCCACCAGCAGTGTGGCGGCGGCGGTGATGTGGTTGAGCCAACCAGTGGCGTGCAGCACCCAGCACACCGCGTAGGTGGCCACGTTGCGCGAAATGGCGCCGGCGCCCATGGGTCCGGTCTCCCGGTTCACCATGGCAATACCATGGAAGTAGTTGCGCACGGTCACGATAATCGGCAGCAGGCACAGCACCACCAGCACCTCTCGGCTCATCGCAAGCACGGTGCCCTGCACGCCGGTGACGTGCCGCAGCATCAGGTGCGCCAGTGGGCTTAGCACCACGACGACCATGCTTCCCACAACCACCACGGTGACCCGGGTCATGAACCGCCGCACGCCCTTCAGGTCTTCCTTGCCGAACGTCACGAACAGGTGGCGGAACTGGTTGAGCAGGTTGTGGAAGATCATCGCAAAGTCGAACCCAACGCGCATGGCCGCGATAACCGGCGCTGGCTCCGGCAGCCGCCCGAGAAACGAGTACAGGATTGGCCGACTGAGCGAGAACATGAAGCTGGTGAGGGCTACCGGCCAGAAGAACCTGAACGTCTCGGCATACGTAAGTGCCGCGTGCCCTCCGCCGTCCTCCGGGTACGTGTAGTAGCGCCGACAG
>CAZJJT010000044.1:0-15804 GCA_964546395.1 uncultured Fibrobacterota bacterium | reverse complement strand
GATTGCCGAGAAGGGGCAAATCTGGTATGATTACCACTACACCGAGCAGCCGGATCGCTACCTCTACGACTATGCCATGTTCAATGGTGGCCTGTCGATGTACTTCGCAGACGAGACGCAGCCGACCTATGCCAACCCCGGTCCGGTCTCGGAGTTCGTTGTGCACTACCTGAAGAAACGGTAGGCGACGGCGCCGTCACCGAAGCGGCTCGCCTCGCATCGCCGGCACCACGACGCACGGGGCACCGCCCAGCGAGTCCATCGCGTAGTGCACATCTGTCGAGAACGTTACAACGTAGCGCACCTGCCCGGCTTCGCATGCATCGTCGCCAGCGGTCATGTTCTTCAGCACGCGGTACACCCGCCGCTGGAAATCGGCCGTGCCGAAGCCGCCGGGCTCGACAGTCACCACAGTTGGCCGGCAGTGGCGCCCGGAGGAAACGAACGCGCAGGTTGCTTCGAGTACACCGTTGCGCTCGACGCGCAACGCGGCAGCGGTCCGGTGCCCGTATACGCGGTCGTACAGGGCGGCAAGCTCCGCCATCGCCGATCCTTCCCCACGGCTCAACCCCTGTTCGTTCCAGGGCTCGCGCTGGACAACGATCCCGGTACGGTTCTTCGAGGCTGGAAGCGGCGCGAGGCTGCAGCCGCCCATTGCTGCGCAGACGAAGAGCAGCGCGGCCAGTGAACGCATGCTATGCGCGCGCACGTCCGCCCCGGGTCGTCGCCTTCGAACGCGAGAGGAGGCGCCGCACGAACCCCAGCCCCTCCTTCACGAACCGCTCTTCACTTGGGAAGAACGGGCGCCAGCACGACACGGCGGTGCGGATCGACACCACCTTCACGCTGAAGCTCTCCAGCATCACCCAGCCGTCGTAACGCACACGGCGAAGGGCAGCCGACACCTCAACCCAGTGCACTTGACCGGTACCGGCAACTCCCCGGTCGTTCTCGGCGGAGTGGAAGTGCGAAAGGAAGCCAGCCGCGGCAGCAGCCCTGATTGCGGCGGCGCTGTCCTTCTCCTCGATATGCATGTGGAATGTGTCAAGGAGCAGGCCAATGCCCTTGCCGCCGGCGGCACGGCAGAACTCGATCCCCTGTGCAGCAGTGTTGATCATGTTGCTCTCGAAGCGGTTCAGCGGCTCGAGTGCCAGCACAACCCCCGCTTCGTGGGCTTCGCGTGCCACACGCCGCATCGCAGCAGCTGCCACCTTGCGCTGCGTACCAAGCGTCACCGACTCGTCCATGTCGCCCACGGTCTTGTACAGCGGCCCGCAGATCACATCCGCACCCAGTTCGCGCGCAACCCGGATACAGCCACGGATGTACCTCTCCGCGCGTGTGCGCGCGGCTGCCGACCCATACCACGACGCCCCCGGCGGAAGCGCACCCGAGACGGTCAGTCCCAGGCCCGCCGCGTCTGCCGCACGCCTGATCGCCGCCGCATCAACACGCTCGGGTGCAAACACCGGCACCTCGACACCGTCCGCACCCAACTCCCGAACCCGCTTCAGCCGCCGAAGTACCGCCGGAGTCACTGAATCATCATACAACAACAGATTGACACCCAGTTTCATGCTGTCTTCCCCTTGGTTGCATCGCCGTCCGTCTCCTGCGGCAAGAGCCCCCCACGGTTGAGAAACCGCCGCACCGCGGCACGCACGCCCACCAGCCCGAGAACGTCCAGGATCATGAACGCCCCGGCCAGCGAGACACCGCCGGCCACAAGCGCGACAGTGAGGTTCCCCCACAACACCCCCATGCTCTCGAGAGTCCCGAGCGCGCACAGGCCCTCGCGGATACCCCAGGCAACCAACGCGCCGGCAACAGCCGCCCCGGACACCTTGGCGCACACCAGCCCCAGCTCCTTGAGCGCTGCCACGTCGGGCGTGCGCCTGAACCACATCACGAACTGCGCCGCGAGCATCAGGTTCATCGATATCGCGCCCGCCAGCGCCACGCCGGCCGAACCGATCCATCGGCCCATCAGCCAGTACACCGGCAGCATCACGGCCACCACCACGGTACTCACGACCATCGGCATGAGCGTATTCTGCAGCGCGTAGAAACATCTCACCACGATCGCATAGGCCGCAAACCCGAATGCGCCAACCAGGTACAGTGTGAGCAGCAGCGAGGTCTGCTGCGCTGCCTCCGCACCGAACCTTCCCCGCTCAAACAGCACACTCACCACCGGCCTCGCTACCACCATCAGTACTGCCGCGCACGGCAGCACGAGTACTGCGATACGTCCGATCACGCGGTGCGCCACGTGGTTCATCTCGTCGAGCTTGTGCTCCGCGGCCAGCTGTGAAAGAAACGGGAACGTCGCCGCACCTATGGCCTGTCCGAACACGCCGTTCAGCGCCATGAACACTTTCGTAGCGTACCCCAGGCACGCGATACTCCCTGCCGCCAGGAACGAGCCGAACACGCGGAACAACACCTCGTTGGAGAATTGCATCCCCGCCCCGAGCACGAGGGGTAGCGTGACGAACACGTATGTCCTGAGATCGGGATCGCGCAGATCGATACGCGGCCGGAAGTCCATCCCTGCCTGCGCCGCGCCCACCACCTGCAGGAGATAGTTGCCCACGATCGCCCCGCCCAGCACTCCCCACGCAAACCCTTCCACCCCCATCCGTCGGCTCAGCAGCAGGCCACCCGCAATGATACCGATGTTGTATATCAGCGGGGCTAACGCCGGCACCAGGAATCTCTTCCGCGCGAACTGCACCGCCATCAGCAGTGTCCCCCAGTACATGAAAAACTGTGCGGGGAGCACAATCCGGGTCATACGGACGGTGCGCGCGAGCTGCTCAGGCTGGCGAATCTGCTCTCCCATCAGACCCAGCAACTCGGGCGTCAGCACCATGCACAGGCTGACCAGCACGAACAGCACCACCGTGCCGACGCTCAGGATATTCGAGAACGCCTGCCATGCCCGTTTCTCGTCACCGTCGGCCAAGTGGCGGTGAAAGATCGGGATGAACGTAATTGACATGACCCCGCTGGCCAGGAGGTGGTTGACCACCTCGGGGAGCAGGAATGCCGCCTGGTACGCGTCCATCTCGCTCCCGGCGCCGGCCGCGTACGCCAGGATCTGCTCGCGCACGACTCCCAGCACACGGCTGAGCAGCACCGAGACCATCATGATAAGCGAAGCGATGGAAAGCGAACGCCTGAGTGAACCCGGCTGGGGGGTGCAAGATCCGCCTGTGTCCATGTACATCCGGTGGAGAGTGGTTTGAGTCGCTAAACTACCTTGCTCCAAGGCCCAAGTGGTAAATTCTGCCATCAACAAACGTCGGAAAACACATGGTTCCGCTCAGAGTCGACACCCCCGCCACGCACACGCCCTTCGTCACCATCTTCCTCGGCATCCTCTGCGTGGCGGCGTACGTGGGACGGGTTGAGGTGGCGCGGTACGGCTACGGGATCGTGCCGGTCGACCTGATGCACGCGATCCTGCACCCGGGCCGCCACAGCGGCCTGGTCGCGTTCCAGCTGCTCCTTGCCTTTTTCATGCATGCGGGCGTGGCACACCTGGTGTCGAACATGTGGTACCTGTGGATATTCGGCAACACCCTTGAATACGCAATCGGGGCACTGCCCTTCGCACTGCTCTACGTGGCCTGCGGGGTGCTGTCGATGATGATACAGGCGGCAAGTTCTCCGTTGTCAAGCGTGCCCGTGGTCGGTGCCAGCGGTGCGATTGCCGGAGTGATGGGCGCCTGCCTGGTGCTCATGCCGCTGGCACGGATTATCACGTGGGTACCGCTGATGTTCTTCATACGTGTGCCGGCGTTCGTGTTTCTCGCCCTCTGGTTCGCGCTGCAGTACTTCAGCATGCGCGCCGCCTCGGCACAGGGGAGCGGCGTGGCGTGGTGGGCGCATATCGGCGGGTTCGGCTGCGGCCTGCTGATGGGACTGGTGATACGCCAGCGCGGTTGGCAACCGCCGGAGCGGCGCAGGAAGGCGCGTAAGGCAGTGGTGAACACATGAACCCGATGACCGACCGCATTGTCGAACTCCTGCGCGCCTCTCCCGCGGGCGTCGACTCGATGCACATCGCCGAGGAATTCCTGAAACTCAAGGCGCCGGATGAGCGGCTGGCGCATACCATGGTAGCTGCGGTGCTGGCGAAGGACCAGCGCGCGGTGTACGGTGACGACCGCATGTGGCATGCGGCAAAGGTCGCGGCGAAGGATGGTGATGTGCGGCTGCACGACATGGCCTGGTCGGCGGTTGCGCTGCTGGCGAAGGGACGGCAGGTGATGCACGTGTCGGTGTGGTCGGTGCTGCCCGAGCCGCAACACCAGCTCAGCGCCTGGTTGAGCGACCCCGCGGCGCTGCCCGCCGAAGAGCAGGAACTGCTGCGCTCGCCGCTCGACATGCCGTTTGCGCCCGGAAGCCAGGATGATGTGCTGCAGCAGGTCGCACAGGGACTTGCCGAGCGCGTACCCGTGTTTCTCACGAGTGGCGACGAAGGGCTGCTCGCGTGGCACTGCTGCGCAACCGGCATCCAACTGGGCGACAACGCCATGCGGGCCATTCAACTCGCCCGGGCCAGCGATGTTGCGACTCCCCGGCCGTTCTCCCTCGATTCACTTGCACAGACCCTTCTTGGGGGCGCCCCGTCCGTACGTCCCGCCGCCGGTCGCGGCAGGCTCTTTGCCGAGTGCGTTGGGGAGCTGATCGCTCGCCTCGAACGCAACGGGATCGAGTCGCGCGAGGCAGTAGAATCGGGGTTGGTGCAGGAACTCGTGTCATTCGACTTTTCCGGCAAGCAGTTCGACGCCGATACGCTCAACGCGCTGCGCTGTGGCCCGGGGGTGTACGGTTTCACCGACAGCAGCGGCAACTACGTGTACATCGGCAAAGCTGCCAATGTCCGACGGCGGGTGAGCGGCTACTTCGGCCGCACCGAGGAATCACCCACCAAGCTCGAGCAACTGCGCCGCGAGTCGATCGGGCTCACCGTGTTCCCCTGCGGCTCCGAGCTCGAGAGCCTGGTCTACGAACAGCGACTGATCCGCAAGTACTCACCGCGACTCAACACGCAGGTGGAAATTGCCGAGCGGCGCGGCCAGTACCGTCCCATCGACGACTGCGTGGTGCTGCTGCCGCACGCCGAGAAGGACAAGGGGATGTCCGTGTGGTTCAGGCGAAACCAGAAGATCAACCTTCGTACGTTCAACGACGACTTCTCGGACACCGAGACCATGGACCGCGAACTCGAGCAGTTCTTCTTCTCAGAGAAACTCGCCACGGCCCCCACCGATTTCTCCGAGCAGGAGATTGCACAGCGGTGGCTCAGCCGAAGGCTCGACGCACTTCCCGTGGTGCCGGCATTCAGGATGGCGACAGGCAAGGAAGTGCTGGCGGCGATGAAACTGATGTGGGAGGAGCAGGAGAGAGGACACCGCGCATAGGACGCAGGAGGACACCAACGAGTCACGGTGTTCTACGCCCTGTATTCTGTGTCCTATATCCTGTGTCCCGCGCTCCGTGTCCTGTGTTTCGCTTGCCCTACATCCCCAACCAGCACTTCCCCGCGTACGCCAGTCCCGCCCTGCAGAGCCCGTCCCAGGCAAACCAGAGCGCGAAGAACACGAGGGCCGCGCCGCACACGGCCATGAGCGTCTTGTAGACCCCGTCGCTGAGGAACCGACGGCCATGCGTGAAACTCCACGACACCGCCGCGTACCAGACCAGGTCACCCATGATATGTCCGATGAAGAATGCCAGCACCCCCGCGGCACCAAGATGGCGGCAGCTGCTCAGGTAGGCAAGCCCGATGGTGGCCCACCACACTGTCCAGTACGGATTGGCCAGACTCATCAGCATGCCCACCACCACCGGTGAGCCGCGCGGTGGCCCCGTGCTCGACTCCGCCTTCACCGACAGCGACGATATGCTCCGGAACAACCCCGTCGCCATCCAGGCAAGCACCCCGGCACCGACGATACCCACCGCTGCCGCGACCGCATCCCTCTGCAGAAGCGGCCCCAAACCAAACAACAGCGCCGCCACCATCGCCATCTCGAGGATCCCGTGGCCGAGCACCAGCAACGGCCCGGCCCAGACTCCGCGGTGAGCGCTCTGAGTGATTGTCACGGTCAACAACGGCCCCGGCATCAGCGCACCGGAAAACGCGACGACGAACGAGCCGAGGGCAACGGCGGGTATCGACACATTCTCAATGACCATCATTCCTAAAATAGAACCCGTTACGCCGTACAGCCGGGCGGGCGTCGGCCGAGCCCCTCACGCGCACTGGGCCAGCGCCCGCTCCAGCAGCTCCTGGCTGCCTCCCCGCTCGCGCGAGGCCGGCGGCACCGAGAGTACCAGCCGAAGGCCGGTGTCATAGAGACGCGGCAGCAGTTCAGGCCACTCGGGGCCCATGCGTGCCTGGAGCATCACTCCCGTGCCCTTCAGTGTGTCCCGGAACAGCTCGAGGTCGGCGTTCGGGCAGGGGTCCAGACGCGGCGAGAACGCCCCGTCAACCATCAACAGCCCCTCGGTCTTCATCAGCGCGGGAAGCTGTCGTTCGTAGTTGCCGCACGAGTGCACGGCGAGGCCGCCGAACGTGCGGCTAAGACGGTCGTTGTACGGCACCGCGACGGTCTCATAGACCTCCGGGCCCACCATCACGATGTTGTCGTCCGATACCGAGAAGCCCGGCCCGCCCTGGGCGGAGAGCATGATGTGCCCCGGCCGTGCAATCGAGTCTCCGATGCGCGCCATCTGCAGGCGCGTGAACTCCTCAATGCAGGTAGTGATGCGGTCGAGGAGGTCGTGGACGACCTGTGGGTCGGTGTAGACACTGGTGAAAAAGTCGGCAGTGTCCCACAGGAGCGTCGCCGTATCGAACGGGCTCTGTGTGTCGGTACATGCAATGGGAATCTCGCCGCGGGTCTGCTCGAGGAAGTAGTCAATCGCTTCCAGCACCAGCTGCATGGCAGGCGAGTGGTCCACCGGGCGCGCCTCGAGACGTGCTGCGTCGGCGGCCGAATGCACCAGGTAACGGGTCTGCGCCGACTCGCCCTCGCGCCAGTCGTATGCAGCGCCGAACGCATTGGCGTACACTCCCACCCCGAACCAGGGCTCGAGGTACGGCACGAAATCGCTGCCGATCTCCATCTGCCGCGAGAACGCCTCCAGCTGCACCGCGAGCGACTCCCGCGGCGTGCGGCAGATCGTGTAGTTGCCGTGGCAGCGCTCGGTGAGCAGGACTGCGCCCCCGGGAAGGCGTCCGGACAAGAACACTTCGATACGCTCTTCCCGCTCGGCGCGGTACTCGCGAAATCGTGCGAAGTCGAACTCGGTGGCGTTCATGTCAACGCACCACCGCCGCGGTGCGCCCGCTGCCGTCCACGTGTCGCAGCAGCACCACCCCGCATGCCGGAGCGCTCCTGCCGCCCGCCATCCGGCGGCCATCAAGACCGTACGTGTGACTGACCGCGACGTTCAGCACACACCCCGCGTTGCGCACAGCCGGGCGTGCCGCCGGCTGCACCACCACGTCTTCGGTACCGCGGTACGTGCCCGCCACCAGTGTTACGATGCTCTGCGCGGGGAGCGTGATGGCGTCGGTGCGCGCCACCGCCGTCTTCACCCATTTGGCCGACTCGGTGCTCGTGATCATCTCGAAATTGTCGGGTACACCCGACCCGGTAATCGCGGTAACCGTCCTGCTCGACGAGGCGCTGTTGAGCAGCACCATCGAGAGACAATCGTGCTGCTCCTGGTAGAACGCCACCACCCGCACTTGCCCGTCGTCCGAGGTGCTCGCAACCTGCCGCGCGCCCGGCCGGATGTAGCGGTTGAATTGCGCCGACACGTGCCCCTTGGCATTCGGCACGCCGTCGGTGTACAGTCCGTACGTGTTGGTGTAGTCGCCCGTGCTGCTGTTGCTCATCAGCGTGTAGAACACCCAGGCCGCGCCGCGTCCCTCGCGCAGGAACGTGTGCATGCTGGTTGCCAGCGTCATGGCGCCCGGCCAGTCGTTCATCCCACCCGTGGTGGCGCCATATCCCGCCCCCGATGTCTCGCTCATCCAAAGCGGCTTGTCGGTGGGCGTATCTCCCGAGTATGAACCCGTGTCAGCCTGCACACCGTCGGTGTACCCGTGTCCCGCCCACGCACAGAAGTACCCGCGGGCCGATGCGTCATTGCGCACCACCTGTTCGAACTGCGTCGGAAACCGCCACATCATGTCTTCGCCACCGAACAGCCGCGTGGGAATGGCGGCAGACCCGAGCGCCGCACCCACCACGGCCGAGACGCTGGCGAAACGAAAGCCGTTGTACACGCACGAGGCGTACGGCTCCTGGAACGCCGGTTCGTTCTGGATGTTGAGCGCATACATGTCGACACCCGTCGAATCTTTCTGCACCTGAAGGTAGCGCACCACGTACCGGGCAAATACGTCGTCGTATCCGTCTTTCAGTCTGCAGTCGGTCGTGCTGTAGTTCGGCGATGCTTCCGTGCCGCCCGCCACCTGTCCACTCACCTTCTGGTATGCCGGCGGACTGAGCACCGACATGATGAACAGGAGCGGTTCGTGCTGCCGGTTGGCGGCGGCTTTCAGCTTGCGGATATTCTCGAACTGGCCGCGCATCGCGAACTCGCCGCCGTCGGTCACAACGAACACACCCGAGTCGGCCTCGTAGTTGTAGTCGGGGAACACGCGGATCATGGTCGGGCCGAACTGGCTTATCAGCGAGTCGTAGAACGCCTCCTGGTCCAGGTCGACAGTCATGTAGAACGGCCCCGATCTGTACTTCCAGGGCGCGATCGACATGAACGCCCCCATGCCCTCGATAGTCTGGTAGCGTGTACCCTTGTCAATCGAGACGCTCACCGCATGCGCGGTTGACACGCACAGCAGGAGCACCGTCAGCGTGAGGGTAAGGAACGCATGTGTTGGGTGCTTCGCGGGGTACCCCGCGGGCAGGTGGTGCGGCACGCGACAGGTGAGTTGGCGGGGACCCGCAACCGTCCGCTGTGTCCATTCGTCTACGATGCTGTGCAACGTGTTCATGTTCCCTCCCCCGGGTTCGCGATGCAGAAGTCAGAACCGGCCCTCTCCCGAAAGGTACAGGAGTGCGGCGGAGGCCCCACGTTATGAACATTTCGGTCAGCCAGCTTTCAGGGTAATATTACCTGCAGAGCACCCACTCTCCACCAACCTTGGCCAGCCAGAGCGGCAGGCAATACGTGTAGCTCTCTTCGAGCGTGGCGGTTTCGAGGATCGGCTCGCCCTTCAGGTCGGTCACCTCGACCAGACGTCCCTGCGCATGCAGCTGCAGCCGCATGTTCGCATAGTCGGGCTTCCCCATCGCCCATCCCTCGGTACCGAACATCCGGCCGAACAACGCGCGGCTGTCCGACAGGCGCTCGTCCACCGGTATGCCGAACGCGGCAGCCAGCTCGGCATTCTTGGTCTTCAGCAGCGCCATCGTGGCCTCAATCTGCCTGTCCTCAAGGCTCGTGCGAGCGTGTTCGGCAACCGCCTGTACCTCGTCCGCCGGCACATTCTCTTCTGTAAAGATATCCCCGGCCAGCCATGCCCAGTTCGCAAACGGAACGTCCAGTTCGAACTCCCCCGACTTCCCGGTCGGCGCGTCCGGTGCTTCGCCTGGTCCCGGGAACACCAGCGAGAACACCTCCTTCGCGTCTTGCTCCCCCCTGCCTTTCTCCAGCGACAGCACACGCACCGTCACCTTCGCCTCCGACAGCGCGACAGGATCGCACTCGGGCGGCAGCCAGAACCGTGTCTCTATCGTGTTCTTCCCGTCGTACAGCCACTGGTTCACCAGGACACGACTCGGCAGTTTCATCCCCGCCGGGTCCTCCAGCACCGCAATGTCGTTGAGTCGCACCGATGCCGCAAGTGTCCGGCACGTGATTTCCAAGTAGTACATCGTGAACGCTGTTGCCACGTCGCTTCTCCCTGGATCGAGGTATGGTGGACGCTATGTCGAGACCATCGGCTGCACGGGCTCCCGCCGGGGCCCGCGGTCCGGGCTGAGCGTCAGCAGCCGTACGGGACGCTCAGGGCGTATCGTGTCCGTCTTTGCCACCACCAGGCTGATATCCCCCCTGAACAGCCCGTCGAACAGCAAATACTCCGCTTTGAATTCCACGGTCAGCGGCTCGATTGACGGCTCAAGGCACAGCGCCGAGCCACCGTCCATCGCCGCCACCTTCACGGCGGCCTCGAGCTTCACGCTGACTTTGTACCCGCCCTTGACTCTCAGGATCTTGTCGTTGCCGACGGCTGCTCCCAGGAACACCTCAAGTTCGAGTTTGAGCGTGGTTCCGCCTTCGGTGTCCCACGAGGCGCTCTGCGGACTGGTGCTCGCCCGGAACCGGGCGGTCAGCGCGACAAGCAGCGACAGCTGGAGATAGATATCGGCGATGAACTTCCGCACCGGCGAGGGGATCGCATTGCCGTAGGGAAGCACGCTAAGGCGGTACCCGTCCTTCGCGGTACTGGCCTGTACCAGGGTCCCCTCGACCTCGAACACCCCTGCCAGGTAGACATCGGGACTATCGGCGATTTCCTTGTACTGCGCCTTCCACCTGGCCACGAGGTCCTTGCAGACCTCGAGTTCGTACCTCAGACCGAACCGAAACGCCCGCTTGAGTCTGTCCAGGACGGTCAGGACCGGACGGACGGGCTTGAGCAGGTCGATCTCCTGCTGGACCACCGTGCACGGGTACACGAGCAGCGCCGACTGCAGCATGCACCCGCCACTGTCCACCGCCGTTATGGTCACTTCCTTGGGTGACACCACCGGCACTTTCCCGTCCCCCCCCGGGCACAGCATGCCTGCGGCCACCTCGTAGCCCTTCACCTCCACGTCCACCGTTCTTCCCTGCGCGCGGCGCACGCTCCACCCGCCGATCCACCACTGTACCCGCTCGCCGCTTCCTTGCGCCATCAGTGCCTGCGCCGACACGCGCAGCGCGCGTGTCGCGCCGGGCGGCACGACCGACAGTCGCGCCGGTGCAGCCGCGGTCCGTTTCTTCGTGCCCCCGCTGGCGTCACGATACTCTGCCCTGAGTTCCACCGAGCCCATCAGTGCGAACAGCTCTTCGTGTCCCACCACCGACACCGGCGCCATGCTCACCGTGGTACGCTCGCGCTCCTGCTCTTCAGGCACCGCGAACCGCAGCTCTACCCGCCGAGCGCTGCGGCTGAGCATGGCCTTGCGCTGCGCCGGCTGCGGCCGCACGGTGTCCCCGCACGCCGCGATGCCTTCGTTGTCGCCGCGGTACACCGGCTCCGGGATGTTTTCGCGGCCGGTCGCGGCCTGGTACTGGTCCCACACGGTGTCGCGTATCACCGTGAAGAACGCGGCCCAGGTTTCGTCGCTCACCGCGCCGTCAGCACCCATCGTCACGCCGTATATCTCCCCGAACAGCTGCTGGAACCGCTGCAGCGCCGCGGTGGTCTTCTCCCCGGGGCTGCCATCGATGGCCCCCGGGTGACAGGGATAGTACAGCCGTCTGTGGATCCCCAGCAGCATGCGCTGGCAGTCGGCGACGGTACCATGGGCCGCGGCAACCCCCACGAACCCATCGCCGTCGTTGTCAAGCAGCGCTTTCACCGCCCTGGCGCGCAGTTCCGAGAGCTGTTCCGGGTCGGTTTCCCCGCTCGCGGCATGTCCGCACACGGTCAGTTCCGACTGCGTGTGCTCGGCGCAGTGACACAGCGCGGTCACGAGCGCCCGCACCAGCCTGCCTTCCGGGTCGAGGCACGGCACCGCGCCGGCGGGCCCGAACACCGTGTCCGGAATCTCCACCATCGCTGCGCACGCCCGCGGCAGGGTGAGTTCGGCGCTGTCGATCGTGTTGGCGCCCCGGCTGTGACGGATGCTGCGCACGACGTAGGTGCACTCGGCGTCCGGCCGCTCAGCCAGCGCCTCGTAGCAGGCATCGTGGTAGTACAACGGTATTTCGAGGCACGCAACGCCGTCCGCGTCAAGGGTGCCCGACACTACCGCGATGCGCTGCTCCGCCCCGTCGAACACGGCGAACAGCTCCCCCTCGACCCTGGTGCGTATCGTCTCAACCAGTCTCTCTGCCTTGACAGTCAACGTGCACTTCTCGTTGAACGCGAACCCGCGTGGTCCGGGGCCCCACTCGCGTGCATCCACGAACCGCACGTCGTACGCCGACTGTGCCTCTTCAGTGTCCGCCGCCGTATTGTCCGCCGGCGCCGCCTCCTGCTCCTCGGTGAATGCCGAGGGCATGTCGATGTCGTACCACTGGGACTGCGCCACGTGCCCGCTCTCCCGTCCGTCTCGATGAGAAAAAGAGGCGGCAAATTACGATGCGCGCTGCGCGAATACAAGCAGACATGCGCGTTGCCCGCTCACAGATCGTAGTTTTCGTACTGCAGGAGGAAACTGCCGATGGCGCTGGCCGACAAGCCCTGGTTCCGCAAAACGCTCGTCCGCCTCGGGGGCAAGAAGTACCTCGACCGGTTCTACCGCGCCAGCCACGATCTGCGCGGCTCACAGCAGGCCGTGTTCCGGCGGATCCTTGCCGAGAGCCGGGACACGGCCTATGGCCGCGACCACGGGTTCGGCGAGGTCCACTCGTTGGATGACTTCCGCGCGCGCGTACCCGTGGGCGACTTCGAAACCCACCGGCCGTACGTCGAACGCATGATGAACGGCGAGGCGGACGTGCTGTTCCCGGGCAGGCCCATCATCTACAACACCACGAGCGGAACCACCAGCAAGCCGAAGATGATCCCCATCTCGCAGCAGAACTTCGAGGTGAGTATCGCCGGCATGAACCGTCTCTGGCTGTACAAAGTGGTATGCGACAACCCGCGTGTCTACGACGGCAAGAGTCTTTCGGCCGTGGCACCTGCCGAGGATGGGACGGTGGCGGACGGGACCCCGTACGGCTCGATCTCTGGCCTCTCGTACCAGAGCATCCCCACGGTCCTCAAGAGCACGCACTCCGCGCAGTATCCGATCATCTGTATCCGCGACTACGATAGGAAGTACTACGCCATGATGCGCTTCGCGCTGGCGTGCGACATCACGTACATGATCTGCCCCAGTCCGTCCAATGCGGTCCGTTTCCACCAGACCGTGATGGACCATGCCGAAGGTCTTGTCCGGGACATCCGTGACGGCACGCTGCGCCCCGACGTGGCGGAGCTGGTACCCGCGCAGTGGCGGGATGAGGTCCTGGGTTCGCTGCGGCCCGACGCGGCCCGGGCGCGGCAGCTCGATCAACTGGTGTCAGCCCACGGTGATGCACTCAGGCCGCGGCACTACTGGCCGAATCTCGCCTGCGTCAACATGTGGAAGCAGGGCAACTTCCGGCTGATGATCCCCAGGCTTGACGGGTATTTCCCGGAGCAGTGCGTGCTGCGCGCGTTCGGCTACCAGGCCAGCGAAGCGCGCGCGGGGCTGGTCCTCGAGAATGACTGGGACTATTCGGTGCTGGCCGCGCACGTGTACCACTTCGAGTTCATGGATGAGTCGGAGCGCGGCTCGGCGAACCCCCGTACGCTTCTGGCCCACGAAGTTGAGGAGGGAAGACGCTACCACCTGCTGTTCTCCAACGGAAGCGGCTTGTACCGCTATGACATCAACGACATCATTGAGATCGTGGGACGGTACAACGACTTTCCGCTGTTCCGCTTCATCCAGAAGGGCGAAGGGGTGACGAGCCTGACCGGCGAGAAACTCGCGGAGCAGCAGCTCATACAGGCGGTGTCGGAAGCGTCGCGGGCCGCACGGATACCGGTCCAGTACTTCGTGATGACCGCCGACGAATGCACGATGACATATACGCTGTACGTGGAGTTCGGGCATGCGCTCGAAAGCGACTCGCGCGAGCGCCTGCTCCACGAGGTCGACCGTCTGCTGCGCGAGTACAACACCGAGTACGAGATCAAGCGCGGTTCCGGCAGGCTCGCCCTGCCCCGCTGCGTGCAGCTTCCCACGGGCGCGCAGGAGCGTCTGAAAAGCGAACTGGTTGGGCGGCGGCTCACCACGGACGGCCAGTACAAGGACCTGCTGCTCTCGCGCAAGCCGGTTGTCATCGAAATCCTCAAGAGCATGACCGGGACATAGGGAAGGGGTGAGTGGCGATGCGTATCAGCAGAGACCAGCTGCTCAAGCTCCAGAAGCGCTACCACACCGACCAGGCGATCGCCCGCCTGTTCGGCATCTCGCGCCAGGCAGTCCACCAACTGCGCGGCCGCTACGACATTGCACCTGTCGCCAGTCGTCACGCGCGTCGCAACGCCGAGATTGTGCGGACCTACCAGGCCGGGCTCTCCGGCGCCCGCATCGCACGCCGCCACCGCATGTCGGTCTCCCAGGTGTACCGTATCCTTGCCGCGGAGGGCGTGGCCCTTCGTGCGCCGCGGCCGCGCCCCCCGGTCGGGTGACGGGGCTGTCCCGCCCCAGTCAAGTATATTACTTTGGAGGAGCGGACAAGAGTCCGGTAGTGCTTGACATATGACGAAAGAGCGCGCCGCGAAGGTCTGTGAGGATGCGGCGGCGGTGGCCCGATCTGTCAGCGGCGACCGGTCGGCGGGACGTACCCTTGTGACCACCAACGGGTGTTTCGACATCCTGCATGCCGGCCACGTGCGGTACCTGCATGACGCCGCGCGGTTGGGGGATATCCTGGTGGTTGGTGTCAACTGTGACGAGGTGGTACGCAGGCAGAAGGGCCCGGGAAGACCGGTGCAGTCGCAACAGGATCGGACCGCGATTGTGGCGGCGCTGGAGATGGTGGACTACGCGTTTGTGTTCGAGGAGGACGATCCGCGCGCGTTCCTCGAAGTGCTTCGGCCCGAGGTGCACGTGAAAGGCGGCGACTACCGCGCCGAGGCAATCGTCGAAACGCCGGTGGTGGAGCGGCATGGTGGACGTGTGGAGATTGTGCCGTACCTTGACGGGCGGTCGACCAGCCGCATCGTCGCACGCACTGCTGCACCAGAACAGGACTGAGCGATGGCTTCGTACGCCGAGACAATCGAACAATTGGAGACGCGCTGCCAGGAGAACCCCGCAAGCCTGGCGTTCGCACGGCTCGCCCGCTCGCACCTCGACAGCGGCAATGCCGCCGAGGCAACACGTGTGTGTGTTGACGGGCTCAAGCGTTACCCCAACTACGTAACCGCTCGTCTGGTGCTGGGTCAGAGTTACCTGGAGCAGGGGCGGCTGGGGGATGCGGCCACCGAGTTCCGCCGTGCACTGAAGCTCGACAGGCGCAACCCGGCCGCGTTCCGACTGCTCGCCGACACACTCGCCCGTCAGAACCACCCCGACCGCGCCGGCGCTATCTACGCCTACCTGCTCGACAACGACCCCGACAACCCCGATCTGCGCCGCCTGTCTTCATCGGTCCCCGCGGCCGTGCCGGTTGATGTTCACGCATTCCTTTCGCCCGCCTCAGAAGCTGCGACCCGGCCTCCCGAAGCCGCAGAACCGCCCGCCGCTGCACCGCAGCCTGCTCCGGCCGCGGCAGCAGCTGTCGAAGCGGCGCTGGAGTCGGACGACGACGAGGTGGACATCGAGACGCTGACGCCGCCGGGGGGCACCCGGGTGGGTCCGCTGGTACAGCCTCAGCGCCCGCAGCCGCCGCACAGCGAGAAGGACGTGAAGGCCTTCTCCGACCTCATCGAGAGCGCCGAAACCATCGCGCTGGCCCCGGGTGGCGGTGTACCCGACACGCCCTCAACCGATATCACCGGCCAGGACATCTTCTACCGCATCGATTCGCTGTTCGGCAGCGATGAGCAGGCGG
>CAZJJT010000043.1:0-15922 GCA_964546395.1 uncultured Fibrobacterota bacterium | reverse complement strand
ACCCAGGCGCCCTTCGGCCACGAGGGCGGGAAACACGACCCGCTCGACCGAAACCCTGGCGCCGGGTTCGACGAGGTCGAGGACCGACGGCTCGAACACATAGGTGCCAGCGCTGATCAGGTTGGAGTCGGTGTCGCCGGGCTCCGGCTCATTCGGGCCGTCGCTCTGGTGGCAGTGCAGCAGCAAGCCGGCCGCCAGAAGGAGTACTGCACTCAGAGGAAGTGTGCGTATCATGGGGCTCTGCTCCGGTGGAAGTGGCCGTGTCGGGTACGGCGCAGACATGGCACCGTCCACGGCAAAATACGCCGTGCGCTCCGCGACAGACAGATGTCATGGATGACCGCCTCGGGGGCCGGGGGAAGTCGGTGGTCCGCGCGCCTATGGCACCACCGCGAAGCGGCCGGTCCAGCTGAGGCTGCCGCCGGCGGCACAGATCCGGTAGACATAGGTACCCGGCACAACACTGCCTCGGCCAGGCGCCCACACTACTTTTCCGTTCTCCGCCGCAGCGTGCGTGCGCAGCACCACCACACCTGAAAGGTCAGTCACCACCAGCGAGCCGCCCGAGCCTGGCAGACTGAACTCAACAGGGCGGCCGGTTGACAAACGGTACACCTGGCGGCAGGGCCCGTAGTGGCCCGCTGCTCTGTTGCCCGCACGGCTGCGCACAGCCATCCGCAGCCCGGAAGGCCAGGTGGAGTCGGCAAGCGCCATCACCGTTGGTATCGAGTCATCCGCGGGGTCATCGCCAGGTTGCAGTGGTGTGAACAGGATCGGCAGCGTGAGATTCGTTACTCCCTGCAGGTGAATACCGATCTTGTTGCCGTTGACGGACTGGCCAGCGGGGTTGGGAGAGGTAGGCATGGGCGTTCCGGTCATCACCTGGAAACTCCCAGGGCCCGGTGGCACGATCCGCACCGAGAGCCGCTCGCCGTTCTGGGTTAACACCATGGACTTGCCGTCAGCCGCGATGCTGGCCGCCGCACTCGCGTTCATAAACCACCAGACCTCGGACGGCGCCCCGCAGGCGACCTCATCCTGCAGCAGCACCTGCGAACGGTCGTTGATAATCGCGATACCGCGCCACACGCGCGTTGCCCCCATCTCATCGTAGGCGTCGGTGATATCCGCCACCGCCAGACCCTCCCCGGTGTTGCTAGTCGAGAACTTGACTATGCGAGTGTCAGCGCGGGGATCCTGGTCGGCCAGGCTGTCCGGGTTGATCACGAGACAGTTGTTTGCCTCTGCCCGGCAGCGGTAGTAGGTCCAGCGCGGCGCGTCCCAACCGCTGCTGCTGAAGTAGTCGCCGATGTTGTAGTCCTCGGCCGCATCGTCGCGGACCCACCGCTCGCCGAGGGCATCAAGGATGAATTCGCCGAGGTCCAGGTGCGAGTGACCAACGTCGTTGTCGCCGGCCTTGAACCCGGCAAACAGGGCGTCCGGGTCAACCCAGCTGCTGCGAAACGTAGCAACCTCGACCTTGCGGTAGTACTTGTCGAATGGCAGGCCGAGATCATCTGGGGAGCTTCCGCCCGGCTGGTACCAGACTATGTCCATCACGTCGGGCCAGGCAGATTCGGTCTGGAACCAGCGGTAGAGCGGGTTGCTGAACTTCTCGCCCAGCCAGTACAGCCAGGGCGCACGTATCCGCCCGTCACCACCGTCAGCGTAGTTGAACAGCTTCCAGGTTGGGCCGGTCATGTACACCGGGAATCCACCGGTCTCCGATACCCCGGGGACGTCCAGGATGCCGAACGTATTGCCGAGAGCCGACTCGAGGGCGGCGGTGTAGGTGCACAAATACTTGGTGGCGTACGACCAGTAGCCGGGACTCTCGGCCCAGGCACCGTCAGGGCCGAACATCTCGATGGAGCCGGCGTTCTCCATGCTCATCAGGGTCTTGTTGACAATGTCCCAGGCGAGGGTGGAGTCGGATTCGGCCAGCGCGAGTGCGCCCATACCGATGCCGCCGTTGGTGACCGTGTTCCAGTTGTATTCGCTGAACAGCCACCAGGCATTCTCTGCGTGGCCGCCCAGGTAGGCATTGAGCCCATAGTTGATGATCGCCTGCCGAACCACGTCGCGTTGCAGCTGCGTGAGCACATCGTAGAGCCAGTCGTAGCCGATCGCGAACGCGTGGGTCATCTCGCCGACATCGAGGAAATGCTGCGGGTTCCAGTCCGGGAACGCTGCCGCGGCGGCCAGTTCCTGGTAGGCACGGTCGAGATACCGTGTGTCGTCAGTCATGCGGTAGGCAAACGCGAGGTGGTAGACGCGCTTCAGCACTTCGCGGCATGTGGCCAGCAGTCGCAGCCCATCGGGGATTTCGTAGGTCTCTACCGGTGCGGTGAGGTAAGCATCGGCGCGGCTCTTGACCGACGCGAACGCGTCACGGGTTTGCTGGTACCGCTCCATCTTCGCCTTCACCGCCGCCCAGCCCCCGGTATCGATCAGCAGGCGCGGGTGGCCGGCCCGCAGGTTCTGCAGCACGTCGCGTGGTTGGGGGGGCTCACCGGTGAGACGAATGTCGTCGAGATGGATGACATTGGCCGGGTTGGGTGTGTGACCCCAACCGTCCGCGGTGAAATAGAAACTGGTAATCGTGTCCCAACCCAGCGGGGTTCGCGATGCGCTGAATGAGGCGAGGTCGAAGACAAACTGCTGCCATCCGACAAAGTCTGCGGTGAGAGTGGTCTGGAAGTAGTCGATGCCGGTGGTGGTGTCATTCTCGCTGCCGATGATCAGCATGAAGTCCTGATTGTTGGCGACATTGCTGTGCATCCAGAACGAGAGGGACTTGTGCTGACTGAAATCGGTGGGAAACGTCTGCAGACGCACACTGCTTGCCGTGCCGTGTTCCCAACGGAGTGCGCCGGCGCCTTCGTGGACTGTGTCGGTGACAACGGTGCCGGCGTTCCATTGCGCGGCATTGTCGCAGGTAGAGATGGCCAGGTCGGGGGCAGCCTGCAGACTGGTGAACGCGAGCAGCAGCGAAAGCAGAGGAAGGTATCGCGTCATGTCGGGGCCTCCCGCCGATGGGGACAGACCTAAAATAGTCACATGGTCCCTGAAGGACAGCGATGAGGGTTGCGCTACCCGATCTCGTACCGCGGCGTTGCCGTGTCGCGCGGCGCTACTGCCAACTGAAGCTGCACGCCTGCGTTCAGCAGTGCAGAGGTGACGGCCTCGAGTGCCCTGAGCGGGGAGTTGTGGTCACCGCTCAGATGGCCGAGGACCACCTGTGACGGGGGCTTGTCGCTGAGTGCTACGGCTCGCAGAAGGGCTTCGGCGCATTGCTCGTTGGAGAGGTGGCCGTGCGTGCCGGCAACACGCTTCTTGTGCTGGTAGGGGCGGCGCGGGTTGTTCCAGAGCAGATCGGTGTCGTGGTTCGATTCGAGGAACAGCGTGTGGGCGTTCGCCAGATGCCCAGCCACCGTGTCCGGCACATGGCCGAGGTCGGCTGCGTAGACCAGCACGGCCGTGGGGCTTCCGGACGGGCAGATGCGGAACCCGCTGGTGGTACCGCGCGCGTCGTGCGACAGTGCGAAGGGAGCGACGTGCAGCTCGCCGACGGTGAAGGCGCGCGCGGTGAATGCATGGACTGCCACCCGGTCACGGTGACGCTGTGGGAATACTTCGGGCAGACTCTCGAGGTTCTTCTGGTGCATCCACAGAGCGATGCCGTACTCCTGTGCCAGACGCATGGTGGCGGCATTGACATGGTCGCCGTGCAGGTGGGTCACCAGCACGGCGCCGAGCGCTGCCGGGTCCACGGAGTGGTGTTCCAGCAGGGCGGCAAGACCCTTCTGGCTCTGCCCGCCCGCATCGACGAGCACGCGCGTGGCACCGTGCTCCACCAGCGAGCAGCTGCCGCACGAGCCGCGTCTGAGGACCGCGCAATACACGTTGGAAGCCCCGTTGCCGCACACGCGACCGCCGCGCGTGGCAGGGGAGTATACACCTCTGCGGCTCAGTGCACCATGCTCAGCGGTATCACACGGCCGCGTTCGCCTCTGTTCACGAGCTACGGGCCCGGCGCCTGCCTGCCAGCGAGGAGCGTGACCTGCGCTTCCCGCTCTGTGTCAAGGGTCTTAGCGACGGCATGGAGAACCGCCACGTCCTGCACTGCGTCGCACAGCGAGTACGGTGCTTCGACACGCTTCTCGTACGCATCCAGAACCTGTGCCCACATTCCCGGCATTGAGGTATCGATGGGGACATCGGAGGTCGAGTTGTCCATGTCAGCCAGTTGCAGCGAGTGGCCGTTCGGGCGCAGGGTCCGCGTGGTGCCCCTGATGGTGAAGCCGTGGTGAACACCGGGCAGGGCCGCGGAGTGGCTGAAGATGCCGCGCAGTCCGGAGCCATACGAGAACTGCATGAGGATCTCGTCGTAGGCGCCGAACCCCTTCCGCCACTTGCCTCCCGAGGCAGATACGCTCGAGGGGACCCCGAACAGGCGTGTCAACTCAGCTATCTCGTGTATCCCTCCGTCAAACAGCGAGCCGAGGGGAAACTCCGCCCGCTGGCGCCACAATGTCTTGCCGTACCCACCACAGTCGTGCGTGCCAGCGTCGAGCAGGCCGTGCGAGATGCGGTCGTACAGAACCAGAGTGCCGAGTTGTCTCTCGGCAAGGAGGCGCTGCATGGTTAGGAGCGGCGCGCCATATGCTGCTTGCTCGAGCACATACACATGCGTGCCGCTCGCCTGTTCGGCCTCGAGCAGCGCGTATCCCTGCTCAAGGCTGATTGCGGCAGGCTTCTCGAGGAACACGGTCTTCCCTGCTCTGAGCGCGGCGATGGCTGTCGGGGCGTTCAGGGCTATGGGGGTGAGCACCAGAACGGCATCGAGGTCGGGGGCTGCCAGAAGTTCGTCGATGCTGCTGTACCGACGAGCGTCGGGAACCCCTGCGTTGTCGAGAGTGGCCGCGCTCCGCGCACACACTGCCGCGACCTGCACGCGGTCACCCTGTTGTGCGAGTGCATGTCGATGCGAGTGGTGCCAGATGAGGCCTGGGCCGACTACGCCGAGTTGTATGGTCACGGGTTCCCTGGGCTCGTATGTCGAGGCAGCATGAGCACCGGGATATGCGGCTGAGCGTTGGCGGGCGCCAGCTTGCGCCCCGTGATGCTGAACGCCGGGCCACTCGGATACATCTGGGGGAGTACCGAGAGGTGGGCGGCGTTCAGCTCTCCACGTGCAATCGACGGCTGCGCTCCGCGCGGTACTGTGCTGACAGGCCCGCTCGGCAATGTGGCAGCCAGACGCAGCCCTACATAGCTTGATTGGATCATCAGGTTGGCTGTACGACACCCGTTCCCGAACGCCTCACTGTAGTATGAGCCACCCTTCACCAGATAGCAGTATTCGTCCAGCTGTAGCCTGGGGGTCTCGGTATACACCCAGGTCCACGCGTTGCCGACCATGTCGCACAGGCCCCACGGGTTGGCACCCTTCTGTCCCACGGGATGGACCGCGTTCGCCGAGTTGCTGCGGTACCAGCCGATCCGTGCCATGTCGGCTTCGGTGCCTCCGGCGTACCAGGTAGCTTCCGTGCCCGCACGGCAGGCGTGCTCGAACTGGTCTTTGGTGCAGATACTCAGCTGCATCCCTGCAGGCATGAAAGCCTGCAGTGTCGGAATGGCGAGCGAGTCGGCCTCCGTGTACCGCAGGAGCACTGGGTACTTGTCGCCGCCCACTGGGGGTTCCGGCTCACCGGTATAGAACCACGAACACCCAAGCCCCGCCGCGAAGTACTGCTCGCGCGTCAACTGGTACTTGGTCATGTAGAACGGAGACTGGAACGTAACGTCACAGAGTTGCTCGTCGCCCTCATGCCCCGGCTCGCTTGCCGGTGAACCCAGGCGGCTCGTGCCCGCGGGAATGAGCTCGAAGATGAGCGGCACACCGCTGCCCAGGTCGATCGCGAGTTCTGCCGGCAACTGCAGGTCCGCCGCAGTCTCCTGCTGGCGCCGCTTCGCTTCCGTGGAGTCAAACGGCCATCCGGTGTAGACCGTGAATGCGGCAGTCTGTGCGATCAGTCCGCTTGCCAACAACAGTACCCCGGTCAGGCTCTTCTTGTGCATGGACTACTGCCCCCGCGGTTTGACAACGATGAGTTGCGGAGCTGCTGGCGAAGCGTTGCGAGCAGGTGCTGCGCGGCCGAGCACTGTGTACGACACGCCCGGTACCAGTGACAGCACACCATTGGCAAATGGTATGCTCCTGGCACCGACCTTCATCGCCTGCTGCGAGCCTACCAACTGGCTGTTCTGCCTGACTGACAGCAACACTTCCGGGGGCAGCGAGACCTGCAGACGCACACCCGAAGGTGTCGACTGGATGAACAGGTTCGCAGTCCGGCACCCGTTGCCGAACGGGTCCGCATTGTACGCCCCGCCCCTCACGAGCGAGGTGCCGTCACCGCTTGGTGTTCCGTTTACCCATGTCCAGACGTTGCCGATCATGTCGTAGAGCCCCCATGGGTTCGGCTGTTTCTGCCCAACGCGATGAATGACGTTGCCGGAGTTGCCGTTGTACCAGGCGATCTTCGCGATATCGGTCTCTTCGTTGCCCGTATACCAGATGGTCTGCGTGCCTGCGCGGCAGGCGTGCTCCCAGTTCTCTTGAATTGGGATGCGTGCCGTCATCCCCGTTGCCAACTTCGCGTTGAGCGCCGGGACAAATTGGTCGCGTGCCTCCACGTATGACATGCGGGCGGGCAGGCTGTCGCCGCCACCAGTGGTGTCTTCTGCCGCTGCGTAGGTGGGGTAGTGACCCATCACAGCCTTGTACTGCCCGCGGGTGATCTGGTACTTGGTGAGGTAGAACGGCTCGACGATGGTGACAGCCCGGAGTTGCTCGTCCCACTCGAAGCCGGGCTCCGAAGTCGGTGCGCCAATGCGTGAACGGCCTGCAGGGATGAGAATCAGCGGAAGCGTGACCCCGCTGCCCAGGTCGACATCGTACTGTACAGGCATCTGCACGTCGGCCGCAGTCTCCTGCTGACGGCGTGTGGCCTCTGCCTGGTCGAACGGCCAGGGGTTGGTGTAGATGGTGAAGGCGGAGGCGGCTGTTGCCAACGACAACCAGATGGCCATGAAGGGGACAGGCTGTGCTCGCGTCTTCATACGGGTGCTCCCTGATGACCGCTTGGTGATAGGGGTGAGCTGTGCTCCCAATTGTACCGTGCAAGTCAACTCCATGCACCACGAAATGTGGACAAAATTGACGGCTCTGACAATGCTTACCACTACATATATTTAACATATTGTCAACAAAGTGAATATGAAGAGTACGTATATCGCAGGCAAGTTGCGGCGACTGATTGACTCGGGACAGTACCTGCCGGGCAGGCGCCTTCCATCCACAGTCGGCATGGCCAGAACGCTGGGGGCTTCGCCGGCCACCGTTCGCAAGGCGCTGAATGACCTCTTCGAGACCGGCACGTTGTGCAGAGATGAAAACGGCCGGTACGTTGTCGCTGGAGGAGCGCACAGGCCAGACCCCGTCCTCGAAATGGGTGCGGAGCAGCGCAGTGCCGAACGAGTGGCTGAGCAACTGCGTGAGGACATCCTGTCGGGGGGCGCAGACCGTACTCTCCCATCGGCCAAGGAACTCACCAGTGTCCTCGGCTGCTCACATCGTACGCTGAAGAGCGCGCTGGGGCTTCTTCGGCACATGGGAGTTGTCAAGCGGCATGGGACCGGGTATGTGACGAGCGTTCCAGGGCAACGACGCTCCTCGATATCGGCTGTCTCCTTTGTATCCGAGCAGTCGACTCTTGAAAGCGGGTCGGTGCAGACATTCGTGATGGGGATGGAGCGTGAACTCGAAGCACTTCGATGGGGGAAGCTGCGATTCGTGATCGGCGACGGGCCTTCCGGGTGTACGCTTCCTGAAGAGCATCAGGTTGCCGCCTACGTCCATTACAGCACGCACATGCGCTCCCCATGGTGGGACTACCTGCACCGACCGTCGTCCGTGCCCGCAGTCATCGTCAACCTCCACGAAGTGCCTTCTGCGGAACGGGCACGTCGCCCGAACCTCACCATGATGGCGCTCGACAACCAGCGTGCCGGTCGTGACGTTGCCACCCAGCTTGCCTCGATGGGCCATCGGAAGTGCGCATTCTTCAGTGATCTCACACTCACCGAAGGGTGCGCGATGCTGCGTCTGCGGGGTGTGCAGGAGGTGTTTGCCCCGGAGCCGTCGCGTGCCCTCCGAACCTGCCGCGTTTATGATACGAGTGCTGTCCCGTCCGAGTACCAGCCGCCCACCACCACTATCAATGCGCAGCTGCGCGAGATTGAGGAAGCGACTGCGCGCCAGAGCAGTCTGCTGCCGGCAACGGTGCGGCATGAGTTCGCCGGGGCGTTCGGGGTGGTGTACTGGTGGAATCGCTACCGTGAGCTTGAGCCGATCTTCGCCGAAGCGCTCACGGACACGTCGGTCACTGCCTGGGTGTGTTCGCACGACCCCATGGCGGCTCTGGCGCACACGTTCCTGGCCAATGCAGGCGTTGCACAGTCTGGCGGTCCAGCACTCGCTTCGTTTGACAACTCGGCTTCCGCCTACGCACTGGGAATCACCTCATACGACTTCGCGTTTGACCGCGTTGGCCGAACTGCGGCACAGTGCCTGGCAGCACCCCACCTCGTGCCAACCGACCGCAACAGGACCGTTCATACGGCGGGACAACTGGTCACACGGGGCTCGAGCAGCAGGCGACTCACGGGCGGCAGCCCACCCGCGGCGGACTGAAACCCCTCACAGCCGACCTGCCGGCCGCCGCCAACTCACCGAATGGCAAACGACCGAGTCTGCTGTACTGTCCCCTTCGTTGTCACCACAAACACGCCGCTTCCCAACGCTCGTGCCGGGATCTCGAAGGTGCCATCTCTTCCCTTGTCAAGCGCGGCTACCAACCTTCCGCCGAGTGTCGCGATTGTAACCCCCCGTGTCTGAGCGCCGGCCGAAATGACCAGCATGCCACCATTCTGCTGAACGATGTGCAACTGCGGACCACTCTGTGCGGAACGCGCGACGAGTGCAGCGCTCGGACCCTCAAAGGTGATCGCAATCGAGTTCAGGGCGACGGACCCGGTGTTCGCGCGTACCAGTATCCCGTGCAGACCTTCCTGGAGATCCACATCGGTCTTCTGCGATGCTCCTGCGGCAGAGGCGCTCACGGTTCCCGCGAGATTTGCATCGGCGTAGATGTCCACAGTCCCGTTGCCGCTGGTGAAGTTGGCGGTGATGCCGTACACGCCGGGAGTTTCGACGCGGATCACGTACCCAAAAGCGCGGTCGCCGAAGGAAGGGTCATCGGTGATCAAGTCAACTGAGCCCTGGCCTGAATCGCCCCACATGCGGGCGAAATCAAACGCACGACCCGCAATGGTCACTGGTGCGAGCCTGCCGTACGTTATCGCTTCGCGGTCGCTCGAAGCCAGGATGGCGAGGGCGTCCATCTTCGGGGTGTCAGTATCCTCAGCATTGTGAACAAAGGAGTAGGCAACATCGCTCGTGTCACCCCAGTGAATCGCTTCGGTGTAGGTGAAGAGTTCTCCGCCGTATTGGCTGAAGATGTGGTGATTCTGTACTATCAAGTCCGTCATTCGAGGGTCAGACCAAGCGGCCGGGCCTGTTGTTCCCAACGACATTTCTGGACCACCTTCATACGCGCAAAGGGGGAGTCCGAATGTTGCCGTAAGTTGCGCGTCCGTTTCAATCAGATTCGTGGCGAAATTGTTCCCGTTGAAATTGCCGCTCGTCCAGATATCATTGATTGATGCTGTTGGGTCGGGATTGTAGTAAGGGGCGCAGGCAACTCCATAGAAGAAATACTTGGGTGGGTGCGGAATTGCGACGTTGTCGGGATTCCCAAAATAGTCGAAGAGAAACCAGAGAGCGCCGCTCACCGTTCCCTGACCGTTGCCTACTTGCTCGCACAGCAGGGGACGAACTCTTGTCATCATCTGATCATCACCAAAGACTTCCCGGAAGATGGTGCTGATCTTGACCCCCATGCACACCGTTCTGCGTGCGGCCCATACGTACTCGCCGGTTGCACCATCGTAGTCGTAGGGGTAATCTCCGCTGCCGGCCATTTCATCAAGCGCTAGTAACCGGTTCCGGTGGGCATCCCAGGGACCGGGGAAGTTCCAGAGTTCGTTTGCATACTCGATGTAGATCTTGCGCTCCGGATCAAGCGTGTTCTTCATGAGTGTGGCGAGCTGACGGATGTAATCATCTGTTGCCAGACACGGAATGTTGCCGTACAGGTCAATCTGGGCTTCGTTGCAGAGCTGGATGATGTATTCCCAGGCAACGCCGGTCGGGCCGCCCTGGAACATGCGGTTCGTTGTGCTGTAGTCGGGGGTAGTGCGGTCTTCCCAGTTGGCGATCATGTTCGTGTTCAGGCACGCGTTCCAGGCCTGGAAGCGTACCACCTGAAACGTTCGCAGCAGGTCCTTGCCGAAGTCGGTGAACGTGACGCTGGTGTCGAACGGCGTGTTGCCGCCTTCGGTGGTCGGGCGCATCAGCTTGACATCCTTCACACCGCCGTTTGTGTTGGAAAAGCCAAGCTTAAGCTGGGTCGGAGAACCTGCCACGAAGTCGTAGGCGACAGTATTGGTGGCGGCATCGTATCGCATGTTGGAGATCTGAGCGGTGCCCCAGATGTCGCGAACTTGAACGGTGCGCGCATCAACCGAGGGATTCTGCGTGGTGAAGTAGAGACCATATGTTCCGCCATTGGCTTTGGCGTTATGGTACACGCAGGTACCTCCGTCCGAAAGTGGCCATCCGTTCTCGTCAACTGCTATCGGAGTCGCCGGCTCTTCCTGCCACTCACGGGTCAGTTTCATCGCATCGGCAAAGATGCGCATACCGTCGTAGTCGGATGCAGGGCAGACGTTCATGCCGAAACTGTTTGGCTTTGCCACAGCGTATGCGGCGAGCAGGCACACCACCGTTCCCGCAGTTGTCACTGCACGGAGCACCTCGTGTGAAGCGCCCAATACCTGCGTGCTGCATCCCGAAGAATCCCCCATGCTGCCCCCTTCTCGCCTCGTGCTGTCTTGGACGAGTCGTCACAGGGAACGTATCCGGCACGGCAGGCCTCAGCCCGGATAGCTCGTATCGAGATTTCGTCGACAGTATCGTTATTACCATCTGTTTCGTCGGCCACTCTTCACCACCCGCACCGTCGCGCTGCCGACAGTCGAGCCGATGCCCTGTGACACGAGTCGGCCGGCTACATCATACATGCGCTGAGCGCCCAGATCGAGGGGCGCCCCCGGGGCCATGACTCTGCGTCCAGCGGAACGCGCGTCTCCAGGTCTGACCGAGGCTACGACAGTGGTGTCAACCACGAGCAGGCACTTGGGGTGGTCGGTCGCTCTCACCACGTTGCCGGGCAAGTGGATAAGCGCACTGAACGTCTGCGCAACCGGGCCGTCGGTTGCCAGGGTGATATCCAGCGTGGGAGCTCCACTGGTGAGCTCTCCGAGTTTTGTTGCGCCGTTGTAGAACTCCACCCGATCGAACCCGGTGATCGGCGCTACGCTGTCGCACACCTGCAGTTGTACGCTCGCCCCCGGGGGCACAGCGGGCCACAGCGAGTCGAGGCGCTGGCCGTCGTAGTGGACACGCAGGTAGCGTTTGGGCCCCCACGAGGCCATACAGCGATAGAGGTGGGCCATGTCTGCGTCGGGCACCCAGCCAACCGCGTTCTGAGGACCAGTGTACGCGGCGTACGCGCGGGTGTCCACCAGACCGTTACGCCAGGTGGTGTCAACCGCCCATCCGCTCTCCTGGGTCATGTCGGTGAATGTCACGGGGCCACTTGCGGGGTCAGCACTCTCGGGATAGCGCGCGCGGATACACTTCTCCCAGAACGGCACTTCTATCTCGGCGATCGGGCCGGTGCAGTGGGTGGTCTGAGACTGCAGCCACCACGCCATGAGTCCGCCCCGCGTGCGTGAGTCGAGTAGTGTCCGGCCGGGATACCAGCTCGGTGTCATCCCCAGCTCGGCATGCGAGCACAGTGCCGGCACCTTCAGCACACCTTCCACCGCCAGATTCGGCGCGATGGTGGGGAACTCATCCGGTGTGGTACAGACCACCTGCGAGGGCAGGATATTGGTCACTGACCAGGCGGTCACTCCCCCGTTTGAGCACCCGAAGGGAATGAGCGGAATGTGGGCAAACTCGGGATGGCCGAGCGCGGCGAACTCCTGCAACGCCGAGTCGAGCCACTGCATGGCCGGGCCCCAGTGTCGCGGGTCGGTTTCCGACCACATGTCGGTGGCGAGGATGTTGTTGCCCCCGAGTACGCCGAAACCATACTTGCGGCAGAAGTGGCGGATCTGGCGTCCGTCGTTGCACTCTGCCCGCACCCACCAGGTCACGTCGGCGCCGCCACCGTGGCAACCCAGGTAGATGAGACCGCGCACGGTGGCGTTGGTGTCCGGCACCCATGCCGTGAACTGCACCGCGGGGGTGATCTTGCGGAACAGGAAGAGGTCGCCGGTGCGTCTGGCCTCTGCCCGACACGGTGACAGTGCGCCGGCAACGAGGAACAGGGCGAGAGGGATCATTGGTAGCCGGGAATGGACCCGGGCGTGTAGGGACATGGGCGACCTCCGTGGTTGGGCGTGAGACGACGACGGCGGGCCTCTGCTGAACAGAAAGCCGGTTACATCCTGCCAGCTAATCTAGCATGCGGCCGGGGCGAGCGGCAGGGCGGGAAGTTCAGCCGGGCGAAGGGCAGGCAGTGAGGGGCTACGGCTGTGGCGACTCGCAGCGTGCGCGCTCAGGAAGCCAACAGCCAGGGCAGAGCATCGGGAGCTGACAGAGCGGTGCTTTGCCGAAAGACTTGAGTAGTGCCTCCCCCGGCTCGAAGAACATGGAGATCGGTCTGGAAAGAGGCGAGCCACATGGTGCCACTCGCCGAGATACAGCTCAAAGAGATGCCAGAAGCGTCGAGTGAGGCCGCGCGGAAGGCACAGACCAGTACGGCTTCCACCTGCAGTAGCGGACCCGGTGTTCCCCTTTCTCCGGGATGTGCTGCGCGACCTTCGCCAGAGAGTCCTGCGACTCGAAGGTCTCGTGATTGCGGGGAACACGCGCCATCGGGTCCTATGCCTTGACAACAACGCGGTCTCTGCCGCCGGCCTTTGCTTCGTAGAGAGCGGCATCGGCCTCCTTCACCAGCCCCTCGGCGGTATGCGCGGACGCAGCAGTGGCAGTGGCGATGCCAACGCTGATCGTGACTCGTCGGTCATCGGGACGTGCCTTCGCCAAGGCTCCTCTCACCCTCTCGGCAAGCGCGAGGGTGGCGGCGCCTTGTGTCGACGGAAGCAGAACGGCGAACTCGTCCCCGCCGTACCGACAGCAGATGTCGGTGTCTCGCGCCTGTGCTTCGATTGCGGCGCCTACCGAACTCAGGAGCGCATCGCCCTGCTGATGGCCGTATCGGTCATTGAACAGCTTGAAGTCGTCGATGTCAATCATCATGAGTGACACCGGTGTGCCATATCTTGCTGATCGCTTGACCTCGAACTCCGTTCTGCGTGAGAAGTACGCGTGGCCAAACAACCCCGTCAGACCGTCGCGGAGTGAAACATCGACGATATCCGCGATATGCTCCTCCGAGATCAGCGTTGTCGAGGCGAGGTCCCCCGTGATGTTCGCGAGGTAGTCCAGCGCGGCAACAACGACGCGGGTGTTCCGGCCGAGTGCCCTCGACATGTCGTATTTGTGCTGCACGATCTCCTGCCACAAGGCCTTGGCCGTATCGGCTTCGAAGTGCTGATGGGTAATTGCATACAGGACATCGGAGTAGAACCTGTTGCCAAGCTTCCTCTTGCTGCTATCAAGCAGCAGCGCTTCCGCTTTGCCCAGATCGCGATCTCCGGCAAGCGCCGACACGAGATCAAGGGTCAAGGAACCGGAGGAACGCAGACTGTCCAATCGGTCCTCGTCGGACTCCTCGCTCGATGGACGTCTGTCGCCCGGCGTATTTATCACTCGAGACTCCCCCAGCAAGCAGCACAACGGCGATGAAAGGCCCCCGGGGTATGCACAATCCACTCTTCGCTGTACCGCGCCGTCATCTGGGCCTCCTCGGGAAGTTACAGTACGTGGGGGACTTACGCTACATGAGCAGACGCGCCTCCGCGGTGACAGGCGTCCAGTCGGCGGACGCGTTAGGGGGCCGCGAGCCGTGGGGAACCGACGTGAGCTGCTCGCGGGACCGCTTGTCTCGTGTCAGGTCGAACCCCGCATAGGCCATTCGGTCGACGTGTAACGTGTTGGTCCGGAAGACGAGGTTGCTTACGAGGATGAGGAGCGGGTTCTCGCGGCGCAGGATACTGCGAATCACCCGACGGAGTATGTTGGCATACGAGTAGAAATGGCGATGGCAGTTCTCCCTTTCGGCAACTATCTCTTCCCATGACAGTCTCTTGTACCGGGCCACGGGGAAGGTGAGCGTGAAGTACTCCCAGTCACGCGGAAAGACATCGGCCACCATCCGACCCTCGGCCTGCATGGTTTCCCACAGTCGTGTGCCGGGAAGCGGCGTCAGCACCATCACGTTCAGTATGTCGAGACCGTACGCAAGTGCAGTCGTAGCGACCTGTCTGCCGCAGCCTGGGCCGTCAACGTCAAGCCCGAGCACAAACGACCCGAGCACACCAATGCCGTGCCGTTGGATACGCCGCACAGAATCCCTCATGTTCCGCTCGTCACGTATCGCGAACTTCTTGCTCACCTCCGCAAGCCCTTCCGCGGACACCGACTCGAACCCGATGAACACACCGGCGCATCCAGCTTTCTTTGCCAGCGAAAGCAACTCCTCGTCATCGGCCATGTTGATAGTGACCTGCGCGATCCACCGCTTGTGCACTTTCGATGCGATCAGTGCGCGCAGAAGTGTCTTGGTATACTCAATGTGCTCGCTTCGTGTCCCGATAAGATTGTCATCTACGATAAGGACATCCTTCTCCCGGATCATCCGGAATTCCCGGATGACGTTCTCGACGGGGCGACGTCTGAATCGCCCGCCATTGAAGGCGGTGACGCTGCAGAAGCTGCAGGCAAGGGGGCAGCCGCGGGACGTCTGGATCGAGCCGAAGTGGTATCCCTTGGACAGCAGGTCATGCCGGGCGGCCGGTACGTTGGCCAGGTCGAGCCGGGTTCCCTCATACAAGTCCCTGAGGGTGCCGTTGCGGCAATCCGCCAGCACCTGCGTCCAGACACTTTCGGCTTCGCCCTTCACGACCGCGTCGACCCGCGCCATCGCCTCCTCTGCACACATGGTTGCATGGATGCCTCCCATGACGACCGGTATCTTGCGCGCGCGGAAGCCGGCAGCGATTTCGTATGCGCGGTTCACCTGCGATGTGAAGGCGGTGATGCCGACAAGGTCCGGCGGGGGCAGTGCCGCATAGTCCGGGACGGCGAGGTTTTCGTCTATGACGGTGATCTGCCACTCGTCCGGAGTAAGACCTGCCAGAACCAGCAGCCCCAGGGGTTTCCAGACCGTGTACTTGTTCCAGGGGTTCTCTCGTGTCTTCACCATGCTTACCAGAGGGTTGCATGGGTTGATCAGGTAGAGGCGCATGGGACCTTCATGGTGCATCGTTTCCCTTCTGCGGCACGTTCACGTGGCCGCACCTACTTAGTGTCGAGGATTGCCTGTGCGGTGGGGTCGCCTATCGTATCACCGGTTGTCCTGGTCTCAGGCAGAACCACCGTTTCATCATGGTCCTGTTCTCCAGGTGCCGTACTTCGATCCGGTACCGTGTCAATCAACAGGATCTCCGTCTTCTCCTGGACAGTAACGGAGACCGAGGGCTCACCGGCGATACCGATGCCGTCACCCATGCTGAGACCGACCCCATTGGCCGTAGC